>JALUSH010000061.1 GCA_027016675.1 Thermodesulfovibrio sp. | reverse complement strand
TTCGAGAAGTTTCAACATCCTTACCCTCGTTTCATTGGATATAGCCTTTGCAATGAGTGTGAAATTCCTCATATCAGAGAACTCATGACTTGAGAAAGATCACCATGATACCTATTGCTGCCTTTAGTTTTTTGATCCATAGAGTCTTTTGTCTGCCTTTGTATTGCAGTTGAAGTACTCATAGCAATGGAGAAACTTTTTTGAGATTAATTCCTCCGAATCTTTCTCCAGCAAAGTTCAATCATCGTTTATTTTACCCTGAAATACCTTGATATACGTTCTATATCCGCTGAAATAGTCGTTATGTCTGAAAGCACGTTGTTGATTTCTGTTTTTATTTCTTTCCATATTGTTGTGAGACAAAGCCTATCAGATTTTCAAATTGTCCCATTACAGCCTTCCTGTTATATCCATGTCTTATCAGCCTTTCAGCAAACATTGTAAGGACTGGTCTGCAGCATTCGTTTAGATATTTTTCGAAGGACCACTTTTCAGCATCTGAGACAGATATCCCTGATTTCTCCTCCCAGTCCTTCATTGCCAGTCTTAAGGCCCCTCTTATAGCAGGCAGTTCCGCATCTTTGAAAAAAGATGAGACCATTTTAGTCATTCTGTCAAAGGTCTCCTGCTGCTTTTCTGTCATTCTGGTTATTTTAAACTCATTTGCCATCTTGTACCTCCTTTTCTTGTATCTCCTTTTAAGGAATGATAACAAAAAAACGAAAGCAAAGGGTATAAAGAACACCCTTCGCTTTCAAAGAGGGTTAGGTCTTACCACTTGTAAGATACCATCATGGCCATGGAGAGAAACTCCATTCCTGTTGTACTGTTCATCATATCAGGACCTATATTATGCTTGTTGCCAACTTTAACGTCTTTGTTAAAACCATATACCATTGCCATATTGAATTCGAAACTATCCCCTATTTCGTAACCAAGGCCACCTGTTATGTGGTGCTCAACAAAGGGGTTCATTATCGCAAGGGCACCCTTAGAAGGGACAGGGTTTTTTCCATAGGTATATCCCATTCTTAATTTGAGGTTATCTGTGGCGGGGTATTCGAAACCAACCTTGTATACCCACTGATCATCCCATCCGGTATTCATCTTGAATTCCTGATCGGGCTGGGCCATTCCGTTCATTTTTACATTTGTAAGCTTTACAGGTATGGAGTCATAATAGTCAGACCAGTTCAGCCATTCTACATCAAGAGCCATCATCATTCCCTTGAGAAAACTCATCCGCATGAACATGCCTGCCTTCACAGACTGCGGCCATCCTATCTTCATCTCAAGATCGCCAGTCATCCTTGCCTGAGCAGGAATCATCCCTCCCATTTCTGCTATCGGAGCAGTCATAACCGCATCGCCCTTTAAATTTATATCGGCAGGTGTTGTGTAGGCAATCCCGAAGCCATACATGTTATAGAAGTTGTAAAGGACGCCTATCTTTGCGCTTGGTACAAAGTTATCTTTTCCGTTCATATCAGCTGCAAAGAGTGTATCGGGTATGCCATCCTCACTTTGGTCCATGAAAAAAGGCATCTTCATTCTCATCATGGCATATCCAAGATTTGGTGATATAGCGACGGATATCCTGTCGGTTACGCTGTATGCAACGGTTGGTGTGAGTTTCATGTAGCCGAAATTCGAGAAATACTCTATATTTGAGAACCCTGGTGATCCTGCTGGCAGCATCTGCAGAAAGCGGTTGTCAACCTTAAGGACACCGTAGTCTGTACCAGTTCCCCCTTCATTGAACATGCCTATCCCAAAAGACCATTTGCTGTCTTTTTTGTGGTATGCAAATCCCATAGATGGTATTAAGTAAATCGGTTTCTGCCCATTGGTATCATTCAATGTGCCTGTTCCCATAGCATCTTTGTTTTCAAATGAAAAGAATGGGAACATCATCTCCAGATTCATATCTACCCTTCCGCCGTCAATCTTTGAGATCGTAGCTGGGTTGACATTCATGGCGGTGGTGTCATCACCAACCGCAACCGCAGTGCCACCCCTTCCAGCACTTTTTGCACCATAGGAAACGTTTTCCATTCCATTGTTGGCCTCAGATATTGCAACACTCCATATCAAGAAAAAAGTTGCAGCAAGAACCAAAAATATTCTTGTCTTCATTATTTAATAACCTCCCTTTTTAATATTTTACACAGCTCTTCAGCTGCCTGATGCGAAGCCATCTAACCTTCTCATTTTCTGCTGCGAAGCTGAATCAGAGACAATACAACGAGGAATACACCTGTTCCTATAAACATCCAGGGCATCAGGGCCATGGGTATGTCCTTTACCCTGTTGAACCTCCCCACATTTGCCTTCATTATCGCTACCTGTCCATCAAAGTCCTTCACCATCGTTTCCATCTTTGATGGGTCTTTCATGGCCTTCAGCATAATGGCTGAAGGGTCTTTTTTGAGTTCTTCAGGCGATTGGGTCTTTTCCATCATGGAAAGCATATTGCTCATGGTTGGTGCCATTATCTTCATCCCTGGAATCATGGACTTGAATATGTTTATATAGCCTTCCATTTTCTGGACGTTTTCCTCTGTCATCAACCCCGCCTTGTCAAAATCCTTCATCATTGCAGCACCATCAGTTGCCTTTGAGAGCATCCCCATCCCCAAAGGCATAATGATCAATAAGACACCCATAATCAGTATCAGCCATGATGTCAATCTCATTACTCTCCTCCCGGTGTTTGTTTCGAAATTATTTTGTAAAAGAGAAAACGTACGCCTTCAGCGCTTCCATTTCCTCTGAACCTGGCGCAAGTTTTGATGAATTAAGCCCCATAGGGTTTTCCCTGCACATGTTTATGACATCCTCTATCCTCCTGAATTTTACTCCCATCAGTGTCCAGTATTTTTTCTTGCCAGTCTTTTCAAGAAGCTTCCCATTTTCATGACATCCCACACAGCTCCTTCCATTAGGTGCCTTCCATTCGAATAATTTTTTCCCCTTTGCAAGGAGCGATGTATCATCTGAATATGTTATGGAGACGAACAAAACACCTGTAAGAAGCACTATCAGTGCAATAGTAATCACTCCTGAAATGTGATAATTCCTTGCCATAGAATTTGCCTCCCTTTTATTTAATCAAGGTGATAAAATCACCCTAAGATCTCCTTCACCTTGTCTGCAGGCAGTTCCCTGGCCATATCGAGTGTTATGGTGTTCAAGAAACCTGCTCTTTCATCCTCTGACAGGCCATCAAGGAGCATTGCAGTCATATCCCGCATCATCTGTATCTGCTTCTCCTTTGGCATGTTCAGCATCTTATCCATCATCTTGTCCTTCATCTTTCCCATAAAGCCCATCTTTACTTGCCTCCTTTCAGTCCCTTAACCAGATCCTTGAAGACCTTAACTCTGGTATCAGGGCTCAGTTTGCTGACCATGTAATTGTGCATTCTGGTCATCATGGCGATCTTATCCTTTGAGGTCATCTTCTTAAGTTGGGTATCCATCATCCTGTCCATCATTCCCATGATCGGCCTCCTTAATTTTTAAAAGATGTATATTAAGATTAATTTTACCCATAAAAATAGGGATAATCACTGTGATTATCCCTGAGTTGAAGATCTCTTTATTGAATCCAGAATCTCTTGCTTCCACTTGTCGGATATTGCTTCTACTAATGTCGTATGCATATCCTCCATAAGACCTACTATATCCTCTTCATCATATCCATCGATCATCTTCATGGACATGGTATCCATCATCCCCATAGCTTACCTCCATTAGTTATGTTTGTTTCTGTATTGCCTTAGCTTTTTCCTTATCTACATTTTTTAGATAAGCATCTTTTTTATCTGATATCTTGCCTGTTCTCTGGCCAAGGGTTTTTGGATCAGGAAAAGTTATCGCCTTTGTTGGACAGAGTTTCATACAGGCAGCACACCTCCTGATACACCCCTCAGGGTTTACCACGTAGACCTTGCCCTTTTTACTTCCTTCTTTTAAGGGTCTGAACTCGTAGACATTGTTTATGCAGAAATCAAGGCATATTTTGCAGCCAGTACATTTCTCTTCATCAACCGTCGGAAACCAGTCAACACTCATACGTCACCTCCTTCTTTAATTGCTTTTTCAAGGGCTTCCCGGAGCATATCGACCGTAGGAGATTTTTCTATCTTCCTTTTCCTTTTCCCCTCAACAAAAATGTAGTTAATATAAGGTCTGCAGCCGAGGGCAATCTCCTGCTCCTCGCCCTCCTCACCGTCCCAGAATGGGTCAATCCCGTTTATCAGGAAGGTAGGGCTACCGTAAAGTTTTTCTTTCTCAGCAGTATCTTCATCGTCATCATCAATCACGATATCTTCAAAGTCGATATAATCTTCTAATCCGGAAGATGCCTCCTTAAACCGGGATAATGCAATATTACCTCCCGGGCAACCCGCTGTCCTCACAAGTTTTACCTTTACTCTTTCTGACATTCTTATCTCACCTCCGTATTAAAGCTGCCCACATGCCTCACCTATTGCCATTATCATGGTCTCTTTGCTTGGAGCAACTCCCATTATTCTGACGGTATCATTGACTACCACTGCAGGGACAGCGGTTATTCCGTATTTTTTAAATGCTTCCTCTCCCATCTTTCCAACATAATTAATGATGTTTAATTTGTCTCCATGTTCAAGGCCTAACTCTGCTACAACCTTTATTAATTCAAGACACCCCACACAGGGCGGATTTGCAGTTATTGCCTCTATTGTTATACTCTTGTCTTCAATCTCATCCCAGTTAAGTTCTACCATTATTTACCTCCTAATGCTTTTTTGAATGCTTCTTCCAGTTGTGCCACAGTGGGTTTACCCTTTGCGACGAAACGCTCACCGTTTATGAATACCTGTGGGACTGTCTTAATTGGATTATACTTCTCAGCCCTTTCATCAGATATGCCATATTCTTCCACCACTACCTTTCCGCCAAACTTCTTTGCAGCCTGATGTGCCCTTTTTCCTACAAGTGCACATCCTGCACATGGTGGTTCAGAACCGATAATCTCAACTTTTACTTCACTCATATTCACCTCCTGAATGGTATTATTTTCCAGCTTTGATGTCTTCATTAGCCTTGTTGATAGCTATCCTTGCCTTTTCGATGACACTCTCTGCAGATTGCATCCTTGCATCAAACCCGTAGAGAGCCTTTTTAACATCCACTCCTGCCTTGTCAAAGGCAGGCTTAAAGAGTCTCCACTGCATCCTTGGATCACAGGCTCCTACGACATACTTCTGCCCGTCCTTTGCAATTGATAACCAGAATGCCTCGCCGTCCGGTGTACAGAGCTGGG
>JALUSH010000060.1 GCA_027016675.1 Thermodesulfovibrio sp. | reverse complement strand
ATGGAGATTGTCCGTATTTATCATGGAATGGGAGAGTTTATATTGAAAAACACCGAAATAGATGGTGTTGAACATTACTTGAGTGCCTTGAAAAAGGGGAAGGGGATTTTATTGGTAACAGGACATTGTGGTAACTGGGAGGTGCTTGCACTTGTTTCTTCCTACAAGGTGACTCCACTTGCAGTGGTGGCACGGGCAATTAACAATCCCTATCTTAACAGACTTGTAGAAAGAGTCAGAAGAAAGTATGGCAACAGGATTATATACAAACAGGGTGCTTTAAGAGAAATCATAAGAGAGCTTCGAAGGGGCGGTTCAGTAGGAATACTGATTGACCAGAGCGTACTTCCTTCTGAAGGGGTAAAGATACCCTTTCTTGGCAGGGCTGCATGGACAATGAGAACACCTGCTGTGATTGCTGCCAAAACTGGAGCCTCGGTTGTACCAGCTTTTATACAGAGGACATCAACGGGACATAAGATAAAGGTCTATCCTGAAGTAGAGCTTGTAGAGGGAACCTCAGAAGATTCGGTAGTAGAGAACACAAAACGAATTAGCGCCTATGTAGAAGGGTATATAAAGGAAAATCCCTCAGAATGGCTCTGGATTCACAGAAGATGGAAAAGGACTTAGTATATTGACCTGATGCGGCCTGTTTTCCTGTCAAGCACAATCCTGTCAACCACCTTATCCCCCTTAAGGATGGTTGCCCATATAAAACGGCCCATGGCTTTATCCATTCTTACACTGAAACCCTGTTTTTTGTAATAGTCCTTCAAGGCAATCACGGCTTCTTTGATACTCAGGTTGAACCTGCAGTACCCGTACTTGCTACACCGTGGACAAAAGTCGCCATAGGGTGTCACAGGCCTCTGGTTCTCAGCGAACACACCTGCCGCCGATGCTGTAAGCAAAAGCATTAACAAGAAAGTGAGTATTTTTTTCATATTAAAACATTAGCAAACAATATTGAAGATTTTATGAAGACTCGAATTCTACTGTAAACACGGTTCCCTTTCCAGGAGATGACCTTACATCAATCTTTCCATTTAGTATATCAACAAGTTCACTGACAATAGAAAGTCCAATACCCCTTCCAGGTGATTCCTTTCCCCTGTAGAAACGGTTGAATATCTTTGAGAGTTCCTTTTCATCCATACCTCTTCCAGTGTCTTCAACGATTATATAAAAACCCCTGTCTCCTTTGCCCCAGGATATCCTGATATGGCCTCTGTCTGTATATCTGTAGGCATTGCTGATAAGGTTCTTGATGATGATCTGGAGTTTGTCAGGGTAGGTTTTAACCATAACTGGTGGTCCATTAAGAATTAACTGAATGCCCTTTTCTGCAACTGGATGCTGGTAGGTTGAAACTATATCCTTGATTAGCTCTGCAAGATTGATGGTTTCCTTCTTTCATATCATGAAAAAACTTGCCTCTGCCTGTGTTATATCCTCAATACCCTGAACAAGCTCAATGATTCTTTCTATCTCTCTTTTGATACCAGATAGAGCCTCGTTAATGTCTGTAATAATGCCATCTTCGATTG
>JALUSH010000059.1 GCA_027016675.1 Thermodesulfovibrio sp. | reverse complement strand
GCTTTAGAGATACTTTCAAGTGTAAATAATGTAAGGGATGCCGCCAGAGAGTCATCTAAACTTGCCAGTGAGGTGACCTCCACAATCAAGGATAAAGGAATAAGAATCATCACAGAGACAATCACAGATATGGAACTGATAAAATCCTCTGCAAACGAAACAGAAATCATGATATCCAGAATGATAGTCAGTTTTGAAAAGATTAAAGATATTGCTGGCTTAATCAACGAGATTGCAGATACTACAAAACTTCTCAGCCTCAATGCCTCGATACTTGCTGCCCAGGCAGGTGAACAGGGAGAAGGTTTCTCTGTAGTGGCAGAAGAGATACGCAAACTGGCAGAAAACACAGAAAGAAATACAGAGGAAATTAATGCAACAATAAAAGAGATTAAAGAAAATGTTGAAAATCTGGTAGAAACCCAGAAGAAAAACCTCCGTCAAATAGAAAAGAGTCACAGGTTCATATCAGAAGCAGGTGTTATATTCGAGGGGATACTTAATATCTCCATAGATTCTTCTAACAGAGCATCCTTTATTGAGAAAGCAACGGATGAGCAGGCAATCTCAATAAAGGATATAAGCAATTCTATAAGCACCATCTCTCACAGAATGAAAGAAATATCAAAAGCTTCTGCACAACAGCAAACAAGAACATCAGAAATACTTAAAGGTCTGGAGAAGATGCATAATGTAGCAAAACAACTTAACAATGCTGCTCATGAGCAGGTAGAAGGTACACGACATATTACCACTACAGTGGAAGACATATTACAACAGGTCAAGTTAATTACAAGGTCTGTTGAGAATGTACGCACTGACATTTCAGATATTAATTCCCAGGTTGAAGCCATTGTTAAGGTTGCAGAAGGCAATGCAAAGCTGGTACGGAAGACAAAATTGGAATCTCATATACTCTCAGACAATGTTGAAAATCTTGATAGTGAAGTCAGCAAATTCAGGATAACTTCACCTTGACTATTTGTATTCCAAATATCTATTCAAGGTTAGTTATTTAACATTAAAACAATACATAAGGACTTGCACGGTTTATAGTACAGCAATTCAAGGTTAGTTGTAACTTAAGTTACTGTAAGATTTTACATATTTAAGTAAATTTAATAAGGAGCATGGTCTCCTTGAAATCTCTTCAGGGGAGGTAAGGGTTCTATGAGGCAATTTTTTATGGATTTAAAAAAACGTTCTAATGGCTGTAATCCTAAAAGACTCTCAGAAAAGGAGGACTAAAATGGAAGGACAAAAGAAGAAATTTAGTTTTGCAGTGTTTGTTGTTGGTCTTGTGATGCTCTTTTCCCTATCCATGTATGTCCTGGCATATGGGGAGGATGATGAAAAGGTGCTTGAGATGGGAAAAAAGGTGTATAACAGTCGTTGCGTCATATGTCATGGACCAAAAGGTGATGGTAAGGGCCTTGTGGGCATTATTCACAGGGTCCAGAGGAAAGGTGTTGTTCAGAACATCTATCCCAGAGACTTCACAGTCGGCGTCTTCAAATTCAGAACCACACCTACAGGCTGTCTGCCCACTGATGAAGACCTTCTGAGGGTTGTGACAAATGGCATACCCAGGGCATACATGCCATCTCATACTGACCTGCCTCTTGAGGAACGGAAGGCTGTAATCGAGTATATAAAGACATTTTCGCCAAGATGGGAGGAGGAAGAACCCTGCGATCCCATCCCTGTAAAGAAACCCCAGTGGGTTGGATGTCCTGAATCAGTGGCAAAGGGCAAGAAATTATGGCAAAAGATGAAATGCTGGGAATGTCATGGTGAGGAAGGAAGAGGGGATGGTCCAAAGGCATTCAAGCTGAAGGACGACTGGGGTGACCCGATTCTGCCCTTTGATTTCACCACAGGCGCCACAAAGATGGGATTTGCACCCGAGAATATATACACCGCCTACACCACAGGTCTTGACGGCACGGGTATGCCCTCTTACGAGGATTCCATGTCAGAGGAACAGAGATGGCATCTTGTTTCTTATACATTGAAGCTCATGAACAGGCTCCAGGATGTCCAGAAGAAATGTAAATAAACATAAATCAATTTTATTTACAGGAGGTTTCAAAATGTCTGAAAAAAGCAGGTCTGATAAGAAGGGTTTTAAGAGAAGGGACTTTTTAAAGATTGCCGGAGTTGCCAGTGTGGCTGCCGCAGGAACGGGTGTTATCCTGCCAAAAGAGAAAATATTTGCCAGCTCAAAGCGGGGTAAGAAAGGACATCTAAGCAATGAGGTAAAACCAGGAGAACTGGATGCCTACTATGGCTTCTGGTCTGGTGGACATTCTGGTGAGGTCAGAATCATTGGTGTGCCCTCAATGAGGGAGATAAAAAGGATCCCGGTCTTCAATATGGATGTAGCCACTGGCTGGGGAATAACAAATGAAAGCAGGAAACTCTTAAAGGGGAAATACACAGGAGACACACACCATGTGCATGGTTCTTATAAGAACGGTACCTATGACGGACGTTATCTCTTTGTCAATGACAAGCTGAACAACAGGGTTGCCCGAATCAGGACAGACTACATGGAGGTTGATGCCATAGTTGAGATACCCAATGCACAGGGCACACACGGACTCTTCCCACAGAGATATCCCAAAACAGAGTGGGTTGTAGCAAATTCTGAGTTCCAGGTGCCCGTACCAAATGATGAGAGCAATGCTGGTGCATTCAACAAGCCCAAGGAGTATTATGGTCTTCATACCATAATTGATGCAGAAAGGATGAGCATAGTCTGTCAGGTGATGGTTGACGAGAATATGGACCTTGCAGCTACTGACTACAAAGGGAAATACTCCATGACCACCTCCTACAATACTGAAAAGGGTGTGACCATCTCCGAGATGCTTGCAGCAGATTATGACTATATGCTCATATTTCACTGGGGAAGAATCAGAGAGGCACTCCGAAAGGGCAAGTATAAATGGATCAGTGGTGTAAAGGTTATTGATGGAAGAAAGGGACATTCAGACATTGTACTGAGAATACCTGTACCAAAGAACCCCCATGGTGTAAACATCTCACCGGATGGCAAATATGCTATATGTTCTGGAAAGGTATCTCCTACCTGCACTGTAGTAGACCTTGACCTTGTTGACAAGGCCTTTGAAGGCAAGATAAAGCCAGAGGACTGTATTGTAGCACAGCCAGAGATAGGTCTTGGACCACTTCATACAACCTTTGATGGAAGAGGTAATGCCTATACATCTGTGTTCATTGATAGTACCAATGTGAAGTGGAATATCCAGAAGGCAATCGAGGCAGAGAAAAAGGGACCTGAGGAGAAGAAAAAGAAAGAGTACATAATAGACGTCCTTGATATCCACTACCAGGTGGGTCACATAATGGCCTCAATGGCTGAAACAAAGGAGGCAGACGGCAAGTGGCTTGTATCCCTGAACAAATTCTCTAAGGACCGGTTCCTTAACGCCGGCCCTTACAAGGTAGAGAACGATCAGCTTGTGGATATAAGCGGCAAAAAACTGAGGCTGGTACATGACAGTCCTGCCTATGCAGAACCACACGACTGTATCATCGTCAGAAGAGACATAATAGAACCCCGCGTCAAAGACAGGTACAACATGTTTGAACATCCCCTGGCAGTAGTAAAAAGCGGAGTTGAAAGAAAGGGCAGGAATGTAACCATCAGAATGACCTCTAATGCCCCTGTGTATGGACTCCAGGAAGTAACGCTGAAGAAAGGCGACAGGGTTACCCTTATTGTCACCAACCATGACGAAATATCCGACCTCTCCCATGGTGTGGCTATTTCTAACTACAACATCAACTTTGTTATTGCTCCCTTCCAGACAAAATCAGTCACCTTCACTGCAGATAAACCAGGGGTGTTCTGGGTATACTGTACAAACTTCTGCCATGCACTGCACCTTGAGATGAGGATGAGAATCATAGTGGAGCCATAAAGAGAACTTCCAGAGAGGGCATCCGCCCTCTCTGGAAAATTTAGAAAATAGGAGTAATCTTATGAAGAAACTGTCTTTCTTTCTTGTCTTGCTTTTATCCATTACTTCTCTTGTATATGCTCAATGGGAGTTCTTTGAACACAGGTATAAATACAAACTCTCGGATGTGCTCAAGGCAGACAGATTCATTAAAAAAGACCTTTACTGGGAAGGATATCGTAACGGTAAAGTAGTGGGCTATGTTTTCCTTTCAAAGGAACTGACAAATGATCTGGTGGGATACTCGGGAAAACACATGGAAACACTGATAGGAATGGACACAGAGGGCAGGATTACAGGTGTAAAGGTGATCTATCACTCTGAACCCATAGTATTGATCGGTCTTAAAGAAGACAATTACAAACGGTTCATAAAACAATATCCGGGCAAGAGCATAAAGAGTCCCTTGAAGCTTGGCAAGGATATCTCCATGGATGCCATAACAGGAGCCACAGTAACCGCGATGGTACAGAATGCTATCATCGCCGGCAGCGCCAGAAAGGTAGCCTCGAAAGTAGGAATCCTGCAGGCAAGAGTAGCAAAAAAGAAGAGAAAACTGAGCACAAGGTACGTGCGTATGACATGGGAAGAACTCCTGCGCGAAGGAGCAGTAAAGAACCTGAGAGTCTCTTACAGGGATCTGGGATTAAAGGGCAGCGAGGTATACCTTGACCTCTATTTCGGACTCGTTGTACCACCATCAATAGGAAGAAACATCCTTGGCCAGAGGGCTTACAGGGATATCATGGGAAGACTGAAAGAGGGCGAGTCTGCAATATTCGTATTCGGAAGAGGGAAGGGTTCCTTCAAAGGTTCGGGCTATGCAAGAGGTGGCATCTTTGACAGATTCAATATAGAACAGAACAACAAGGTCTTTGTTTTCAGGGACAAGGACTACAGGATAATAACAGGAATTGCAGCCAATGGTGCACCTGACATCAAGGAAGGTGGGGTGTTTATTGTTAGAGGCAAGGAATTTGATCCCACCATGCCTTTCAAATTTACTCTTACCCTGCCCTACAGGGTTGGAGCCAAAAAGATCTTCAAATCCTTCACGGTTGAATACAGGCTGCCAGAGAGGTTCCTGGAGGAGTAATGAGCAGAGCACTCTGGATACAGATATGGCAGATGAAGGCACCACATGTGGTGGCCTTTGCTGCCTTTCTACTCTTAATCCTACTGCTCATATTGCTGAAGGACAGGCTCGCAAAGAAGCGTAAGGTATTCAATATCCTTAGATACGCTGTTTTACTGGTGGCTTTCATTTATGTAGGTGGTGTTCTGAAGGCACAGCCCACCACCACAAACATTGTGATAATCCTGAACCAGTTGAAGACTCTGAAATTTCCCATGGGCCTGTTCCTGATGGAACCCTTTATATTTCTATCCTTTGTCTTTATCTTTCTCACAATTGTGATCTGGGGCAGAGGAGTCTTTTGTGGC
>JALUSH010000058.1 GCA_027016675.1 Thermodesulfovibrio sp. | reverse complement strand
CATCAACAATGTTACATAATACTGGAGATGGCGCAGGGAGTCTCGCAAAGCGAAGGAAATTATCAGCCATCATTGACATCTCAACTGCCTCATCCTTTATTATCTCTATATATTCCTGAACCTCTGAGTCGTCCTTTGATTTCTCTATTCCTGATATTGCACCTCGTATCGCATAGAGACTATTCCTTATTTCATGGGCAATCTGTGCAGACATCTCTCCTATAGCAGCCATACATGTAAGCCTCTCCTTCTCCTCAGAGACCCTCCTGAACTCTGAGAGATATCTTCTGAGTGTTTCAAGCATATGATAAAATACCTGACGTAGCTGTTCTGTTTCATCTTTATATAAATAACCACTGGCAATGCCTTTATCAGAATAGGATATCTCCTTTTCAAACTCCTCTATCTCTTTTGAGAGGTTTGTGATAGGACGGGTCATCAACAAGGAAACCACATAAGAGCCACCAATACCAAAGGCAAATATAACCAGGGAGAGATAAAAAAGCTGTAATATGGTCTTGTTAAAATCTTTACCAAAGGCTCTGTCCTCAGCCTCTGTATCAAATGTTAAACTCAAAGCACCAAGAATATCCCCGTCTATCTCAATGGGTAGTGAAACGCGGCAATCAGAATGGCTATCTATTTCTGTATCATAGGCGTGGCCGGTTTTGTTCAATAACTCTGAGAGGTTCTTTTCGAACTTCCCAATATTACTGACTTCATCAGATGCAACAATAATTCCTCTTTTATCAATGATCCTTGCGTTCTTTATCTGGCCCGACGATCTGAGCTGACGTATCTGTTCCATAAGAAATCCAAAATCCTCTGATATAATCGCATCAGATGCATTTATTGCCAGCTTCTCTGCAATACTGAGATGAAACTGTTTTCTCTGCATGAGAAGATTCTTCCGTGACGAGGAAAGAACAATTATACTGACTGAAATATATATGACCACAATCAGCAACATCACATAGAGAACACCCTTGGTCTTTATGCTTGTGCGCCTGTTTAGCTCCTTTAATATCCTCATTATTTCATCCTCTCATTCTGATTGGCAACTCTCACAGTTCCAGCTATAATATGGATGGTTATTTTTATAGAGATTTTGAGTATTCAATAATAAAACGCCTCACTTTATCAATTACTTCACTTTTTATCTCTTTTTGAGCCATGAGAATCCATCCTTGAAGCAGAGAGGTCTTTTTCAGAACCCTGATACGAGCCATATCTATATCTTCTTTCATTGAGTCCAGTGCTGACAGACTCACAAAACCTGCATCTATTCTACCTCTGTAGAGATTCATCATCACATTTTCATAGGTGCCCAGCTCAATGAACCTGATGGTATTTAATGATATACCTTTATCCTCGAGCATCTTTTTCTGGGCAAGATATCCTCCCTCTGAATAGGTTGACGTAATACCAATCCTTTTTCCTTTTAAATCCTCCAGTGTTCTGATATTTCCTTCTGATTGCACAATGATTAACCCCTCTCCTGAGGCTGAAAAACCCTTTATTGAGACAGGAGTGACCTTTTTTAGTCCCCTTTTTACAGAGTAAATCTGACCAAGCGTATAATTTTCAAGGAAGAAGGCTTCTTTAACCCTTTCTTGGGCACTGATAAACTCGCTTATATTTTTGGGCACTATTATCTGGAATTGAATTCCAGTCTGTGTCCACAGATATGATGCCAGGGGACTCAATATTGCAAAGATCTCTGGTTCGAAATAGACAGGTTCAACATAAAGCTTCATGCTTCTGGCTCTCCTGGGGATTACCTCATCCTTCCCATCAGAAAGATTATTCATAAGGACTCTGACAATATCATAATCGCTGTCAGTGGCCTCATCAAATCCGTCCACACCTGATTCTATACTCCCGATAATGCTTTTACGATTCTTCATATCATTAATCGAAAGCATTACCTTTCTCATCTCTTCAATAAACTTAGAGCCCAGCGAAGTCCTTGCAACAAAAAGATACTGTGGAATGGAGTATGAATACCTTAACACTCTGAGACCTTTACCGATATAGGGTTTGGCAACCATCTCTGGCACACCTGTGGCATCAAACATCCTTGCAAGAACAGCAGTAATGGCACTCTCGTCAGAGCCCAGTTTTGCCACATCAAAGAAGGTCTCATCGGAAAGCCCCACCCTTTTTAACATAATCTCTGGCAGCAGCCCTGAACCTGGACAGGCATACCTGCCGAACACAAAACTTCCATCTAAAAGGTCTGCGGTCTTCTTGACATATGAATCATCCCGAACCAACAATACACTCCTGTACTCTGATTTACCATCTACCCTGAGTTTCACAATAGGCTGGATAGGTGCCTCTTTGTATGCAACAGTATAGAGGGTAGGACAGAGGAAGGCAATATCTGCTGAACCTTCTTTTAAGAAACTGACAACTTCACTACTCTTTCTTGCTACTTTAATTTTAATCTTTATATCCAGTTTATCTTCCAGGTATCTCTTCAGAGGCAAGAACCTTTTATACATTGTGGAAGGAGATTGAAGAGGGATAAGCGCCATCGTTATCTCCTCTTTAGCCCTGGCAGAGACACTGCCCAACAACTGGATAAAGATTATAATTAAGACTGTTCTAAATAAAAGATACCGCAAACAAAACCCTCTTTTATATAATAATAAAATATAAAGTGTTCTGAATGTCAAACAGACATTCAGAACACGTGACGGGGAGGGTGTTAAATGACCAGTTCTGGCCTGTCAAGCTTTATCTTTATATTTTTCTTTTTTCTTATATAATCAAGCACAATGTCGTATACAGGAGGCCCAGACTGTTCAGCCATGGATGCCCATCCAGTAAAGGTGTATTCCTTGTTGGGATCAACCTTCTCTCCTCTTATCCTGAGATCCTGTATCCTGTTACCCATTTTTTCATTTACTATGATCTTGAAAGACATCCCTTTTGTCCTTACAATATCACCTCCCTGCTGTCTGTATGGATCAGGATTAAATAGATTGTCTGTTATGTCCTCAAGTATCTCTTTTATCATCTTTCCTTTTATGGTACTCTTATAGGTGTTTGGATATGTGAGTGCTGTCTGGGAATAGACATCATCAGCCGTGATAGGTCCGGGCAGAACAGTTCTTCCCCATCTGAACCCTGGAGAGAAGGCAAAGTCCACACCATAATGCTCCACGAGGGCATCGCAAATCAATTCATCAAAGGTACCATCAAGATTTCCTCTCCTGTAGAGAATATCCTCTGTATAACCTACCACCTCTTCCAGTTTATCCTTATAGGGTCGTCTTATATCATCAATTAATTTCGACATCTCAGGGTCTGGGTCTATCATTTCTGACATAACAGGTATAAGCCTGTAAGAATAGTCAGTAATCCTCTTTCCCTTCACTTCCAGATCAAGCCTTGAGAGAAACTTCCCATAACAACCTGAACCTATAACAAGTGTGTTACCTACAACTACAGGCTTTGGAACTCCATCATGTGTGTGACCACCAAGGATTACATCTATACCCTTTACCCTGCTCACAAGTTTCTTATCCACATCCATACCATTGTGGGATATTACAATCACAATGTCCACTTTTTTTGAACGCACCTCGTCAACGATCTTCTGCATATTCTCCTCTCTGATTCCAAAAGACCAGTTGGGTATGAGCCTCCTTGGATTGGCAATAGGGGTATAGGGAAATGCCTGACCTATTATAGCCACTGAAATTCCATTAATAGTCTTTATAACATAGGGATCAAATATTGGATCATCCCATATTGCATCATGTACATTCTGGGCAACAAATGGAAATTTCATCATTTCTATTAACTCAAGTATTCGTTTTTCGCCGTATGTGAACTCCCAATGTCCTGTCATTGCATCACAGCCCAGGGCATTTAAAACCCTGACCATATCCTCACCCCTTGTCCAGAGACTGGTAGCAGAACCCTGAAGGGTATCTCCAGTATCAACATAGAGCACCTTATTATGCCTTTCAGCCCTTATTTTCTTAATAAGTGTGGCAATATGTGCAAATCCGCCCATCTTGCCAAATTCCTTGGCAAGTACAAGATAATCATCACTGGTATAGGCATATGCCTCAAGTGAATCAGGCTTATATCCAAAGTATTTCAGGAAATCCTTCCCAGTAAGATGTGGGGGGTTGCCTTTGTTTTCAGCCACTCCAATATTGGTATCAGGTTCTCTGTAGTATATGGGCACCAGCTGCGCATGACTATCAGTGGTATGCAGGATTGTAATATTCCCCTTTGAATCGAAACTGAAAAGATTAGATGGCTTCAGGCTCTTGGCCAGTGCCCTGGGTGCTAACATGGCAGTGCCTGCTGTAAGACCAAGCATCTGTACAAACTCTCGCCTCGTTATGCTCATTTCGTCATCCTCCTCGATCCTTGTTTTCTAAATCCTTACATTCTAAATCCTGGCACTTGTATAGGAAGACCATTGGATATATATGTGAGATACAGCTCAAGATTCCGATATTCCTCGCTCTGATAGGGAAGTGGCTTGGTCCTGGTATTTTTCATACAGCCTCTGAACCGTCTTTGGAGAGACCCAACCTCCCCCCACTTGAGCCTGTAAGAAGGCCAGTGGTCTGCATGATGCCTGTTGTTAGAGATAAGATTTGCCCTTGCCATGTACCCTGCATATTTCACATGACAGATGGCACAGTTGAAATTAAACTGTCCCTGCCTTTTATAATAAAAGGCCTTCCCTTTTTCATAAAAAGGACGAGCAGGCCCATCAATACTCACATTTATAGGCATCCCATTGGATAGGGATTTCACATAAAGTTCAAGAGCCAGTTGATCATATGATTCATACTTCAGTGGCTTGGCTCCCATATTCTTTTCACGGCAGATGTTGATCTGCAAAGCGAGGGTTTTTATACCTTTTAGCTCAGGGTCATATTTGGGAAAGGTTGTAGCTGCACCTACAAGCCCCTTACCCTTTTCTCCATGGCAGCTTGCACATGATTTGCCTTTACTACCATCCACTGTATGAAACAGCTCTTCTCCATCATCCAGCATTAACTCTCCAGGATTTCCCTCTTCAGCCATCTGCTCTGTTGCATCTCCGTAGAACTCCTTATATCTACGTTCATATTCCTCTGGTGATACACTTGGTGTATACTCTTTTATCTGTTTTACATTGTTATCCGTTCCAGCAGACACAGATACAATCAGCAAAGATGTTAATCCTATTATGGTAAGCACCACAAGTAGCGGCCTCATAACCGAACTCTTCATTCCTGTTACCTCCTTTGTATTGTTTATTTTGGTGTTATTTGCAGAGTCTTTTCATAAACTCCACCCTTATTGTCTTTCCATACGATTCTTAAAGGCGCTGCCTTGTCTGCCTTGAGATAAAAGGTCATAAAGGGATTGGCACTGACAGCAATCGTCCATTCCATATGTGTTATCAACTCATCCCCATAATATACGTTCACATCATTTATATAGTATGCTGGAATCTTTTTACCTGTCTTTTTGTCCTTCCTGAAACCGGTCTCCATGGGATGTGTTATCAGTGCCTTCACAGGAATGACCTGTCCTTTCTTGATATTTCTGGGCACCCTTATCTTTATCTTTCCGATTTTTTTTGCCATTTTCAATCCTCCTTATAAATTTTCGTTATTACAGATTTATTAGCCACCACACCCACCAATGGTAACCTTGACGGGATTTATCGCACCGTAAAGCTTACCTTTGTTTGTTTCAACCACCACACGAACATTTGATGTCTTTCTCATCTTGATTCTCATTTTCACCTCAGCCTTTCCATTCGCGGGGCTCAGGTCTATCCTTGCAGTATAGGGTTTAAGATTTCCTTCAACGAATACGTATATGCTCTTAACATAATTATCCTGACTCATTGGCAGATCAGATGAAACAGTTATGGGAACCACAGCACCATTTTCTGCAATGATTGGTGTTTTCAGTGTGACATGAGAGTTGGATATCTTGCGGTCTCCGAAGTATCTCTTCAAGACCTCCTGGATATTCTCGCCCTCTATTTGCTGTGCAGCAGATGTGTTCTCCTTAGACTTCTCACCATATGCTGGCTTAATAAGTTTTGGCAAAGAGCCCCCCATAACCAGGGCTGCACAGGCTATACCGGTTGTTTTGATAAAATGTCTTCTTGAGATTCTGATTCTTTCTGTCTCTTTCTTCATGCATGCCTCCTTGTATTATTTTTTGATTTTCTTTAAACTGTAGAGGTACTCAACAACATCTTCAATCTGCTCTTTGGTTAGAATCTTGTTGGGGCCAAAAGGCGGCATAATAGTATCAGGGTTGTATGCCCTCGCATCCCACACCCATTGCCTGACCATTTCCCTGTCACTGTCTGAATAGTTCTTCATGGACTCAACCAGATTAGGCCCTATGTTGCCGGGAAACTCAACACCAGGGATATAGTGACATGCCATACAGTTACCCAGTTTCCTGCTCTTGACCACCTTCTCACCTCGCTTTGCATCACCCTTGGCCAACGCTACAGAAGGAACGATTACAGAGAGGGTTAACAACAGGAAAATTGAAGCCTTCATAACAAACCTCACCCCTTGTTCAATTCTTTTCATGCGCCTCGACTACCTCCTTTCTTTGATAATTTTTGAGACCCGTTGAAGTACAGCCTCTTAAAAATCCATCCTTTGATACTCATTTTTTAATTCAGGCATAAAACTCCCTGCATTCTTGTCAAGAGAACTACAGAAGGAAAGTTTTAAAAGCTTCCCCGCCTTTGATCAAGGCGGGGAAAGAGCCATTCTATTTAACCTTTATATATGCGTAGCCTTTGTCATGGAGTTCAACCACCCTTACCTGTCCTGAATTGATAATCCTGACAAAGGGCTTGAGCTTTGACTTTGGTGTATTTGTTCTTTTAAGTGTAATACTACACTGCTCGAACTTTACATCATAACCATCCACAAGACTCTGCATTCTTTCTCTTATTGACTTGGACAGCTTGGGTGGAATCTTTTTAGAAGCAAACTTTGTCCCCTTGGTATCGGTTAGCAGAAACTGCACACAGGCTGAGTTTGAAACCACCCTCACATCATATGAGATACCATTCGTGGTGTAGTAATTAACAAGGTTATAGATGTTTCGCAGCATGGCATCAACTCTTTTGGGACTACCAAAATCACAGTGATACATAACCTTCCTCTCCACATCGTCAGCCGCCCTGCCTAAAGTTGGGAAAAGAAGAACCCCTGTCAAAACAACCAAGAAAAAACCCCTTAAAAAACCTCTCCATCTCATCGTTACCTCCTCTACATATCTACCCTCTGTAGATATGTATTTGTTAGTAGCCTGCACAGGCAGACTGAAAAGCTTATGTTAACAGCCTTTCTTGATTCCGCTCACATAATTACAGAGCACATCTCTGAAATCCTTTTTTGACAAAAGCCCTGGAACTCTTAAAAATTCCTCCCCACGGGAATCAAGAAAAACAATGGTTGGCACACCTTTTATATTGTATTGTTTTGCAAGTTGTTCCTCTGTTTTATCACCATCTATTATCTTCTTGCCATTGACCTTTACTTTAATCAGCGTTGTATTGGACAGTATTCTTTTAATCGAGCTATCTTCAAGCATTTTATCCATCTTCTGGCACCAGGAGCATCCATCAATGTAAAAATACAGAAGCTTTATCTCTGTAGCGTTTGTGTTAGAAACAGAAGAAAATATAATAAAGATAGTTGCAAACACCAACCCTTTCATATTCATAATACCTTGAAAAAGCAATATGTGTGCCAGTGGATTTTTGTTGAGAAAAAGGGTATCTCTGTACATTTTGGTACAGTTTCAGAACTTTAACTGTTCAATTCTGAACTCTTCTTTCTTGATGAAAAAGATTCATACACAGCATATCCTCAAATCCAGCAATAAGGTTCAGCAGAAGCGGCATTGTTGGTTTTTTTGATTATAGCTGGACAGTAGTGTCCGGTAAAAAACACTGAAACAATACATAAGGACAGGGAGTATTAATTTTGAGCGGATTTAAATTTTGCAGCAGATTTGCCAGGAGGGCAAATCGCAAAATTTCCTCGGAGGCAGACATGGAGGTCTGCCGAGAATGAGACGAAAAATTAATACCCCCTGTCCTACAAGGACCTATACGGTTTATCGGACAGTATTGATAGCTGGATTTGATTAGTTTTTACATATGCCAAGCAGAGGTGGTGAGGAAAACGGAATTCCTTTTAAAGAAAACTTTCAGGAATAACTCTCTGTCTTGTGAAAAACATCCCTCTTGACCCAGATCCAGAAGAGGCTCTTAATCCCCCTGAAAGCAACCTTTATATCCTGGATACTTCTGAGACCAAGTATTCTGCGAAGGAGAAAGCGCGGACGTGAATAGAATCTCCTGAAGGCAATCTGCCTGAGTTCGATTATTTCCTTTCTTGTCATACTACTTGGTACAAAGGCAGCACCCTGGTAGGTATAGTCCTCAAGGTCTGTGGAGGTGTACCCGTACTCGCTGGCCATATCATAGAGTTCGGTTCCAGGAAAGGGAGTAAGGGCATGAAAATTTGCCACATCAGGGTCAAGCTCGCAGGCAAACTCTATGGTTTGAAGTGCCTCTTCATAAGTCTCTCCAGGGATACCAATCAGAAATGGTGTGAAGACCCTCAGTCCCTCTTCCTTTGCAATTCTCACAGCAGTCCTTATCTGCTCAAGAGTTATGCCCTTTCGAAGTGCATTAAGATTCTTTTGCACACCGCTTTCAGCCCCCATTAGTATTGCCCAGCAACCTGCCTCTTTAAAGGCCCTCAGGAGTCTTCTGTCCACCTGGTTAACACATGCTGAGGCAAACCAGGTGAAATCAAGTCTCCTGCGTTTGATCTCCTGTGCAAGCTCCAGTGCCCTTCCGTAATCAGACGCAAGGGTATCATCAATGAACTTTATCTCCCTGTATCCCTGAGAAAGGCAATGCTCTATCTCTTTTATTACATTGTCAACACTCCTGTATCGTATTCCCTTTTCACGGTAACGGTCTATCTGGAAGCAGAATATGCATCTTCTATTGCAGCCCCTTGAGGTGATTATCACAGCTACAGGCTTTCTCCTGTAGGTAGCTGGTGGCGGTATATAGAGGTCTGGATGGCCAAGAAGCTCCCTTGCAGGAAAGGGTAGTTTGTCAAGCTCCTCTATCAGGGGCATGGGTGGGGTCTCAATTATTTCATCTCCTTTTCTGTAAGCAAGACCCCTTACTCCTGAAAGGTCTCTTCCACAGCTTATCGCCTCAGCAAGCTCCACCATCGTCCTCTCTCCTTCACCGGTGACCACAGCATCAATGGCTTCACAGTCCTTCAGGCAATCACCTTTTATGGCTATTGGATAGGGACCACCCGCAACAATAAATGTTTCTTTTATTTCTTTTTTTATCACCCCTGCCATGGCACACGCCCTCTTCCATCCAAAGGTAGTCGAGTAAAGCCCTACAATAGAGGGTTCAAAGTCTTTTAAAGCTGTAAGTATCTCTTTACAGCTTAAGAACGCACCATTAAGAAACCTTACATCATGACCTGCCTCTATGAGTACCGAAGCCACATAGAGGGTACCAAGGGGCTGCCAGTAGTTTATCTGTACAGAAGCGGTCTTTGTGGGAAATATATCCTCAGGTCGCCAAGACGGAATAACAAGGGCGATTTTCATATTAACTCCCTATTGCAGCGCAAGTTTTAGTGGAGTAGTATAGTAGAGTCTTCATCTCCCATGCACCCCAGAAAATCTATAGATTTTCTGGGACCCCCGTATTCTCACAGGTCATCCCTGGCCTGTTCCGAGAAAATTTTGCATGCTCACCATCCAGGTAAGCACCTTTGCAAAATTTAAACCGTTCAGACTCTACTGTACTACTCCTTAATTTGCATTTCTCTTTTATCAGATTTTTAAACAAGATAGCAACGTTTTAAACTTCCCTCTTTAGTCCCTTTTTCCTGCAAAATCTTTGATGCTACATCCATCCCTGAAAGCAGGGCATGATCCATGTTAAGATAACTGAACGCACCTGTTCTGCCGGCAATGGAGAGGTTTTTAAAGCCCTTCAAATAATCCTCGATCACTGCAAGATTTTCCCTGAAATTTATATCAAACACAGGATAGGCATTCCTTATCCGCATGGTAAGGGCATCCATGATCTCACCTCTGTCAAAAAAGCCAAGCCGCTGCAGTTCCTTGATGGTAATCTCCTCAAGCTTTTCATCGCTACTGTTCCATAAATCATCATCTTCAGAGCAGAAAAACTCCACTACAAGATGGGTCTTACCTCCTGGAGCCATCAAAGGACTCCAGTTTTTAGGTTCATGAAGGCGACCAAAAGGTATTGACCTGTCAGGGAAATAAAGCCATGTAAGGTCTGTTGCCTGTTCCTTATCTAAAAATACTGTAACAAGTATCAGATGTCTGTACGAGAGTCCTTTGAGGGCTTCTTTAACGTAATGCGGCGGTGAGGGTTTCATAGTACCCAGGAGTGTATGAAGTGGAATTGTTGATACAATATGCTCCACTTCTCTATGGAGGATACCCTCGGGAGTAAGTATGGAAAGCTCCCTGATTCTTTCTCCATCGTGTATCATTTCGACCACGGTGCTCTCAGTGAATACCCTTGCCTTGCTCTGGATAAGCTCTTTCAATCTCTCTGCTATCATGCCTATTCCAGAATCAGGATATAAGAATTCATCTGTGAGGGTTCTCATCTCTTTTTGTCTCATGTGTAAAAGGGCATTCTTAAGAGCAACACCAAGGGAAAGACCATTTATACGCTGTGAGATCCATTCCTTGCTTATCTCACTACAGGGCATGCCCCAGACCTTCTCAGAGTAATCCCTGAAATAGAGTTCGAATATCCTGTGTCCAAAGTTCCTGACAACCCATTGTTCAAGGTTAAGAATATTATCATGAAACAATGGAGATTTGATCTTTTCCTTAAGATAATCAGCCACCATGAAGATGGAGTTTAATGTACCAAGCCCAGTTAGGGCATTAAAGGGTCTCAGAGGATAATCAATGTATTTACCCTTGATATATATCTTGCTCCTCCGTTTTACCCTGAGCAGTCTGTCTCCAAGGATCTTGAGGATAAGCCGGTTTATATGATCATTGTCAGAAATAAACCTGTGACCTCCCAGATCAAAACGAAACCCTCTGTGATGAACTGTCTTTGATAGTCCACCAACAGAGGGTTCTTTCTCAACCAGCACAAAGGGTATATCACCTTCTGTTAAAACATAGCCAGCACCAAGACCGGCAAGACCACCACCAAGTACTATTATCATTTTACCAGCAACACAGGCACATCAGCCCTGTTCGCAATCTCTCTGCTCACACTGCCGAGAAATAAGTTATGCAATCTCTTTCCTCTCGAACCCACTACAATCATATTAACACCCTCCTCCTCTGCCAGCTTCAGTATCTCCTCCACAGGGTGCCCTTCTTTTATCACAGGCCTTATACCCGTTATCCCCTTCTCTTCAAGGGCCTTCTTGAAATAATCAATAATCTTCTGCGCCTTTCTGTCGAGCAACTCCTTGTACTCTGTTCCCTTCAATGCCTCCTTTAATTCTATGATCTCTGTATCGGTAACCAGATCATCCATCATTGAAAGTCCTTCAAGCTTTTCCACATAAACCAGAATAACCTCATCAGGTTTTACACAGGGGAAAAGCCTTGCCATGGTATCCACTATTGGTAAAGAACCCTTTGTATTATCAACACAAACAAGTATCTTTTTCATCTCGTCTCTCCTTAGCGAATCAACATAACTCTTTAAAACACACTATTCCTCTGACTCACCCAGTTCCTGGTAGTATTTCTGCATCTCTTCACTGAGTCCTTCTATTTTCAATTCACTCCCACCGCCATAACCAGCAGCCTCAACAGCCTCAAAATATCCCGGCTCTGTACCTGTCTTTGCTGATATGCTATATCCGAGCATAAAACCACCCGTCCATACCACAGCAGCAATCAAAAACCAGTATATGGTCTTCATTCTCCACCTCCTGCCTCAGAGCCACCGCCTTCTTCCATCTGATAAAGTTCTTCAAACTGTTTCTGAAGTTCTTCTTCAGATATCCCTTTTTCCTGTGTTACAGCACCCTTTCCAAATCCCACCTCCATAAAAGGCGGCACTGCATAGCCAATCATGAATCCCAGAAAGGCCATCACTATAATTATTACTATCCACATATATGTCCTTGACATTACCTCCTCCTGAACCTTAATAGTAATTCACTTTCTAAGCCTTCTTGATCCTGAACATGAACTTGCCACCTTCCATCTGCTTTTCAATTATCTCATTCCCATTTGAATCACACATCGCAGATATTGACTCTGAAGAAGACGGATTGTCAAATATAACCTCCAGGATCTCGCCCGTCTGCAGCTTCTCAAGTGCTTTTTTTGTGTAAAGCTGTGGATGTGGGCATACATAACCTGTCACATCAAGCATATAAACACCTTCTTCTTTCTTTTCAAATTTTACTGCCATTTTCTTTACCTCCCTTTTGATAGTATTTTATTAGTTGTTTATAATTCAAGCTCCAGGCCTGCCATCTCTTTTGCCATCTTGCGCTCTGTCCACCAATTGAAGAATTTCACGCCAATGTAGGCACCACCAATCATTCCTATACCAAAGAGCCAACCTGATGGATCACCCTGTGCGGTTCTTACAAAAAAGGCACCCACATTACAACCAAGGGCAAGCCTTGAACCTATACCCATGAAGAACCCTCCAATAATCGCCCAGATAGCCAGCTCTTTTGTGGGCTTTTTGAACTTGAACTCATTATGCAGAAGAGCCATAACTGCCGCACCACCTATAAGGGCAACGCTCATCCAGTCAGCAGGGTTGAAGGCAGGATTGGGTATTCCATTCACCCAGCCAAAAAATATGTTGTCCATAAAGTTCCATCCAAATATCTTGTGCATTGTCCAGCCAACCCACTGTGCCTCCTGCGTAGTGACATACCAGTATCCTGGATCAAAAACCGTACCCTTGGCAGAAAGGCCATAATCAAATCCAAGCCTGGAAAGAAGTGTCCCGGCATTCTTAACACCAAATTTCATCCTGAGTCCCTCAATAACGAACATTTGAAGTCCGCAGGCAATGCCAAGAAAGAGCCCAGCCAAGGCTGTTCTCTTTGAGGCAGCCACCATGTCCCAGAACCCCTTCACATGGTCACTTAATGTAACAGAACGGCCCTCTTTCTCCACCCTTCTCACTACATGTTTTCTCATCCAGAAGAGATAAACCCATATCAACAGTAAGAGAGCTGGTATCATAACCCCAATAAAGAGATTCCCGATGAAGGCACCTGCTATGGAATCGGTCTTCATCCCCAGCATCTCAGCAAACCTCAACACTGGCTGATTCCACACATACCCTGCCAGATACTGGTCTATCCATCCATCTGCCACGTTAATTGAAGGCGGCAGTCCTTTCTCAAGGGCTGATGCCTTCCAGGAACCAGGCACAAAGTTGTTGAACCATCCACCAACATCAACAAAGATGGCCTGGGTTACACTGATTGAAAGTATAACTATCAGGGACACTCCATTACCCTCACCTGTCTTGTAAAGAGAACCCGAGGCACACCCACCAGCAAAAACCATCCCGATACCGAAAAAGACCCCAGCAATTGTGGCATGGATACTCGTTGGTGCAGGATGAAAGGTACTCCAGCCTGTAGCATTAACAAATGCCGAGGTAAAACCAAAAAGCACCGTCGCAATCATTATACCCACAACCATTCTGGGCACACCTACAGCAAAGAGGTCCCTGAAGGCTGAGGCAAAGCAGAATCTACCATACTGGAGACACATTCCATAGATAAATCCGAACCAGAGATAGGCCTGAAGATACACATAATACTCATGGAACCCATAGGATACAATACTAACTAGAACGAAAAAGCCCACTATGGCGAAGGCCCAGTTTCTGTTTTTTGTTGAGACTGTTTCCACCTCGCTACCTCCTTTTCATTATTTCTCTATCTAAATGGTACTCCCCTGCATATCTCTCTTCATTAAAAAGCAAACTCTATGCCATAGAAAAAATGAGCAATTTTTCCATAACGATATCTTATACTGTCCCATATTGGACAGAAAGGGACACACCCTTGTCCTTTTATGGCCAGCTATTGGGCATTAAAAGGGTCACAAGGGTTTTAAACCTGAATCTACCAGTGGAAATGGTAAATCTCTTGGTAGTATACCTTTCTGAAAAGACAAATGTATCTGAAAGAACACTGCTTGATATATAGAGTTTAGGAAGATTTCCAGAATCCTTGATTCTATAAGAAGACCTGTAAAACTCAGGACATCCCAAGCTCCATGTAAACTGAAGGGGACTTCTATAGGCATTTATCTCCCATTGCCTGTTTTTGCTATAGTCCACACATATAAGTGTCTTTTCTGTATAGATATCAATTATAGGTACCACAGCACGAGTGTCTCCTGATGATTCTTCCTGCTTAAGGGGATAGACCAAGACCTCTTTAAAGGGACTCCTGTCAATTGCCATACCAGCATCCTTCAGATTAACAAGACTTATCTTCATAAGAAAGGGCTTATAAAATAAAATTCCTAATATAATTGCCGTTACCATTGAGATATATACTACAAAGCGTCTATTCTCTTTATCCATTATCTCCCTCAACCCATAACCAGCTAATAACGAAATAAAGGGCACCAATGGCATTATATATCTTAGACGTTTTGCGTTAAAAAGAAAAATAAAAACATAAGGCCATAAAAGAATCAGTGCCAGAGGGTCCCTCTTTTTAATTGCGAGGTAACCACCCCAGAGGGAAAGAATAATAATAAAGGGATGACTCTGGAAAAAAAAGGATGATACAAGCCCTTCCTGCCACCTTTTAAGTCCCTCCCATTGATAGACCCTGAGCAGCCTTATCTGCTCAACAAAAACATCTGACTTTAATATGAAGACAAGTATCACAAATATAAGAGGCGGGGTTAAAAGGATAATCCATCTTTTGATAGATACATCTCTAATTGCCAGGAAAAGACAGAGCACCACCATGAAGAGCATTGGCCAGAGAGAGTATTTTGTAAATGCTGTAAGAATCAAAAAAGCCCACGCCAGTATTACCAGGCCCATGCTTTTACTC
>JALUSH010000057.1 GCA_027016675.1 Thermodesulfovibrio sp. | reverse complement strand
TGCCTGCTCAGAGATACCATAAAGATTTGCCCAGACATAGTAGAGAGTGGAGACACTATCGCCCTGAAACTCTCCTGCTATGGCATCGCGGGCTGCCCTGCGGGCAAGTTCAAGGAGTTCTGGTATCTCCACCGAAGTTCCATCAGCCTTTTCAACCCGTTCGTATTTACCAAACACACCAACAGCCGGACCATAACAGGCAACAATAAGGTCTGCTCCACGGAGGCCATAACCCCAGAATTCTCTGACCTTCTGCTGAACAACCTTTTCAATCTCTTTTCTGACATCTTTAAATGAGGCAGCACTGCCTGAAACTCTTGGACGACAAGCAACTGTAATAGAGGAGGCTAAGGCAGAAGTATTGGCTTTTAAGGCAAAAGTTCTTTCAGTATCAATAGGCCAAGTGGCATTAACAGTTAATCCAGCATCAAAGATGGCATTAATTAAAGATGTCCATGCTTTTGTACTTTGATGGGCAAACATAATAGATATAAGACCATCAGGTTTCATAATACGCTTTGATTCTTTAAACACCTGTGATAACTTGGTTTTAAAGTGTTTATCAGCCTTTTCTTCATTCCCTTCATTTCTATGCTTAAGTGCTGTTGCCTCGTCACTTTTTGGGGTAAGGGGAGTAATAAATGCTTCAGGCATTAAATTGCCTATTGTACGCTTCAACCACACATAGAAAAAGTCAGAAAGATCACCATAGGCAATTGCATCAAAATAGGGCGGATCAGTAATTACAGCATCAATAGTAGCATTTTCAATCGGTAAATCAGCTCCATCACGATTAAATACTTCTCCTGCAGGAGACGGAGTTGATTCACGTTCAATTACTCTTAGTATCCACTCAATCTGCCCAACTGCTCCACCAGTAGAATCAGAAAATGGATTAGCCTCAGGATAATCCCATGTCATGGGAATTGCTTGACGACCAAAGGGGTGTTCAAATTTCTCTCCTTGGATATTCCAAACACCCATATTAGAACTTCTTTGCACTATCTTACTAATCCATAACCCCAGATAAATCCCCACTGCCTTCCGATACTCCTCATCGGTGATTTCATCTTTCATGGCTTTTAGTGCCTCGTGCAGGCATTCAACAAAGGTTTGCATTGCTACGAGTTGGCGGGGGTTGAAGAGGTCTCCCCATCGAGGCATACCATAATAAAGCGCTGGAGATATAATACATGTGCCTGGAATTCCAACTATATTTTCGTAAATTTTTTCTTGAGGTTTTTCAATATCTATTAGAGTTGATTTATAATATGCTTCAATATCAATCTTTTCTATAGGACGATAGTCTTTTCCGTTCTTTCCTTCCACTATCACAGCAACCATCCGTTCTCCCATCTGCCCATTCAAGCCAGCTTTGCGTAAATCCTCTACCGGTGTAATCTGTTCACAATAAGGACATAGTACATTACCTCTATTTTGCATCGTTCCATCAGTTCGTTGAATCTCCTTCCCCTTTGCTATCCCAAAACTAACTTTCTTACGCTTTTTATCCACCTCCATGGTAATGGCTACCTTTTTGTCCTTCTTGTTGCATATAAGCAGGCTCCTCAGTAGTGGTATCTCTCCAC
>JALUSH010000056.1 GCA_027016675.1 Thermodesulfovibrio sp. | reverse complement strand
TACCTATACCAAGGTATTCTAGTGAACTACTAGGAACTTCAGACAAAGAAATACTAGGAGCAGAAATACCAATCACAGGAATGATAGGAGACCAACAAGCAGCATTAGTTGGCCATTCAGCATTCTCTCCAGGAATGGCAAAATGTACATATGGGACTGGGAACTTTGTACTCTTAAATACTGGAAATGAAATTATAGAGTCATACCACGGTTTGTTAACAACTGTTGCATATAGTTTTAGGCAAGACGTAAAATATGCCTTAGAAGGAAGTATCTTTGTCACTGGGAGTGCAATACAATGGCTAAGAGACGGCCTTCAGATAATTAGAGATGCTAAAGAAAGTGAAGAGTTAGCTAAAAAAATTGAATCAAATGAAGATGTGTATTTTGTTCCAGCGTTTACTGGACTTGGAGCACCGTATTGGGACGAATATGCAAGAGGTTTAATAATAGGGATTACACGTGGAACTAGAAAAGAGCACATAGCACGAGCGGTACTAGAAGCTATAGCTTATCTAACCAAAGACGTTATTGATATAATGGAGCAAGAGGCAAATATAGAAATTGAAGAATTACGTGTTGATGGTGGAGCTACCAAAAATAACTTTCTGATGCAATTTCAGGCAGATGTATTAGGGAAAAATGTAGTGAGACCAAAAATAACAGAAATTACCGCACTTGGTGCTGCATATATGGCAGGTTTAGAAGTAGGATATTGGGAATCCCTGGATGAAATTAGCAAAAATTGGCAGGTTGATAGGGTATTTACACCATCAATATCACTTGAGAAAAGGAGCACGCTGTATAAGAAATGGAAAAAAGCCGTAGAAAGAGCACTAAAGTGGGCCGAGCCTATAATCTTGCCTTCACTGTCAAAGATTGGAGATACTGTAATCAGCAGGGTCCTGTCGGTGTTCTTGTATCTTATCTCTTTAGTGCAGGGTTTTCCATTCTTAATAGCAAGTACATGAGGACATTCTGGCCAGGGTTCATTGGTTGTATGAAAAAACTTGTAGCATTTTTTACCGATTATTTTTTCAAAGGGCATGTTAAAGAATTCCTTGAAGGCACGGTTGACTTTTACTATGTTAAAATCTCTGTCGTGAACTGATACCATGTCAGTGATGGAGTCAAAGGTGAGTTCCCACTGCTTCTTTGAATTACGGAGTATGTCCTCGGTTTCCTTTAGCCTGGTTATATCATAGGCTGTACCTATAATCGCAGGGCGGCCTTCATAGATAATCCTGTCAGCAGAGAAGTCAACCCATCGGATATTTCCGTCTTTGGTTATAATCTTAAAGGAGTAGTTCTTGGGTGGAATTTTGCCTTTTAATCTGGCAATGCCCCTTTGTTTTACCATCTCTCGGTGTTCGGGATGAACAAGCTTGTAGAATTCCATTTCCTGTGCCTCTTTGAGGCTGTAGCCTGTGAGCCTTTCAAATGCAGGATTAACATAAATGAACCTTTCAGCAGTTATGAATATGCAGGTAGATGTGGTCTCTGCGATAACCTTGAAGAGATTATCTGAGATTATGGTCTCCTTTTCATTCATAATAATACCCTTTTTCAATTATACCCCATAAAAGAAGTAATTGAAAGTTTTTGTTCTTTAATGTTTAAAATAAGATAATAGCCTCAGACAGTTGCTGGAGGTGACGGGTGATAAGGCTTATTATATTTGACCTTGATGGCACACTGGTGGATACATCTGAGGGACATCACCAGGGCGCTTAACTATGCTCTAAGGCCCTTTGGCTACCCTCCTTTAAGCAACGAGCAGACTATGAAACTGGTAGGTGATGGAATTTCAAGATTGATAGAAAAGGTAATTGGTGAAGACAGGAAGGAGTTTGAACAGATACGGCAGAGTTTTCTTGATTATTACGGAAAGCACATAGCAGACCACTCAAGGCCATATCCAGATGTAGTAGAGACCCTTGAGAGACTGAAGGATTATAAAAAGGCGGTAGTCACCAATAAGCGAGAAGCACTTGCCAGAGACCTTCTCAGACAGCTTGACCTTAACAGATTTTTCGACCTTATTGTTGGCTCTGACACCACAGAAGAAACAAAGCCATCACCAGTTCCCCTTCAGTATGTGCTTGGCAGATTAGGCATCAGCCCCGAGGAAGCGGTAATGATTGGTGATGGCTCAACTGACATAAAGGCAGGCAGGGCTGCAGGAGTAAGAACAGTGGCTGTAGGATACGGATACAAGGGCTATGAAGAACTAAAGGATGCAGATTTTTTTGTTAAAAAGTCGATTAAAGAGGTTATTGCCTTGCTTAAAAGACTTAAAAACCTTTAAAAGAGGATTTACCACCTCTGATAGGGGGGGCTACTCTTCAAAGAATACAAACTCTACCCGTCGGTTTTTTGCCCTGCCTTCAGGGGTGTCGTTTGGAGCAACAGGCTTTGTGTCGGCGAAACCTGCAATACTTAGTTTCTTAGGGTCTATTCCTTTAGATTTTGTAAGAAATCTCAACACTGATAGTGCACGAGCCATTGACAGCTCCCAGTTAGAGGCATATTTGGGGCTATTTATTGGTATATTATCGGTATGGCCCTCAATGGAGACCCTGTAGGGAAACTTTTTTATAAGTTCTGCTATCCGGTCAAGTATTGGGTAGGCTTCAGGTTTTAAAGAGGCATCTCCAGGAGGAAAGAAGAGCCTTCCCTTAACCCTGAGTATTACCCCTCTTGGGGTAGACTCAAAGTTTATGTCATCCTGAAGACCTCGCTCCTCTATCATTTCCTTTATGTCATTGCTGAGTTGCTGATTTACCCCACCAGCACCCCTTGAAACTGGTAGATTGAAATTTGCAGGTGAGGACGACTGCTGGAACATCCCTGTTCCAACAGGCATAAACCCAAGGGCCTGCTGTATTGAACCCATGGCATCACGAAACTTTGTTATGTCCATGGTAGCAAAGCTCAGAAGCATTATAAAGAATGTAAGAAGCAGTGTGGCCATGTCTGAAAAAGTGGCCATCCATGCTGGTGCTCCTTCTCCTCCACCTCCGCCTTCTTCTTCATCAGGCATTGTACTGACCTCCTTTTATTTTTTCTTTCTCTTTTTGGGTTCAACAAAGGCAATCAGTTTGTCTTCCAGTATGGTCTGGTTTATTCCCTTGGTAATACCATCGATACCATTAACGATGACCTCAAGATTTACCTTCTCAAGGGCTGTCCTGTTTTCCAGTTTTTCAGCAATGGGGTTGAAGATCAAAAAGGCCATTACTGCACCATAAAGGGTTGTAAGAAGAGCCACAGCCATTGCAGGTCCAATAGTTGAAGGGTCATTCATGGTTCTAAGCATCTGCACCAAACCAATCAGTGTACCTATCATTCCCATTGCGGGAGCAGTTGCTCCCATAAACCTGAATATCTTGTGCCCCGTGGTGTGTCTTCTTATAAGGGAGTTCATCTCAATGGTCATGGTTTGTATAATCTCCTGTGGCTCGATTCCGTCCACTGCCATCCTGATTCCACGGGCAAGGTATGGATTGTTGATCTTTTCATTTTCAAGGGCAAGAAGCCCACCCTTTCGGGCCTTTGCTGCAAGGTCAACTATTTGTTTTATCAGGTTCTCAGGTGGTTCTGTTTTGTCAAAAAAGGCATTCATTGCCACGGAAATTGCTCCAATCACCACATTGAGTTTCTGCATTATGAGGGTAGCCATGATGGTTCCACCAACTACGATTATTATACTGGGAATGTTAATAAAGGCACTTAAGGGGCTGCCCATCATAATGGATACTATGACAAGGGCAAGGCCACCTACAAGACCTATCAGGGTTGCTATATCCAACTGATCCCACCTCCTGTGAGATTTTAGATGTTATTGTTCCTGTATATACTTATCGGAATGAGTCTGAAAAACTTTAACCTGCTGTTTGATGATAGAGGTGGGGATTTAGTATACTTACTCAGGTTGTTTGGCCCTGTATACCAGTAATCAATAACTGATTACCAATCAACCAATTTCATCATGCTCGGATTTTATTTTGCATTAATAGTATCCTTTGTTTCTGCTTTTCTGGGCGGTGCACTGAACCTGATCAATCTGAGGTTTAGCAGGGAGTGGCTCAAGCTTTCAAATGGATTTTCAGCAGGCCTCCTTATAACCATCTCTCTTGCTCATATGCTTCCCGAGGCAAAGCTGGAGGTGAATTATATCTATGCAGTAGCCGGATTTGGTATATTCTATCTTATCGAGGGCTTTACTCGTTCTGGCTCCTGCTCAGATGCCCATTGTCCTGAAAGCCATCCATCAGGTGGTATGGTGGCATGGTCAGGGATGAGTTTTCATGCACTGGTGGATGGAGTGGCCATGGGAGTGGGATTTGGAAAGTCAACTGAGCTTGGCATTATTATAGCCCTTGCCATAATGATTCATAAGGCACCAATCGGGTTTTCACTTACAAGCATACTTTCTTCAAGGGGATATAAATACAGAGACAGCCTGTTTTTGCTTATGGTGTTTTCGGTTCTTACGCCACTTGGGGCACTTATGAGCATGCTCTTTTTAAAGGTGGACACTCAGGTGCTTTATAAGGCTCTTGCCTTCTCAGGTGGAACCTTTTTGCATATAAGTATTTCTGAACTTTTGCCAGACGTACATGCAGAAAGAAAACGGACTATTTTATACTATGTTATGGCAGGTATAATAGTTGGACTTCTGCCAAGATTCTTTGAATAAAAGGGAGGGGTGGAAATGGATTATTCAAATGCCTCTGAGTGCTGGAAAGAGATACAATCCACTCTGAACAGAGGGCTTCTTTCAGTAATTGAAAGATTTGCAAGAGAGAATACCACACCTGCAAAGGTGGTCTTTGGTACCTCAGGGTGGCGAGGTGAGATTGGAACAGACTTTACATTCAGAAATGTTGGTGTGGTTACAGAGGCTATAATAAATGTGCTTAAAACCAGAGATGAAACATTAAGAAATGCCCTGGGTATAAAAGACTTTGAGGATGTGAAAAAAAGGGGTATAGTGGTGGGCCATGATAATAGATTTTTGGGGCACGAGTTTTCCATTGAGGTGATAAGCAGGCTTAACAGGGAGGGTATAAGGGTGTTCTTTGCAGGTGAGACCACAACGCCCGAGATTTCTGCTTCCATTGAGATGTTAAAGGCGGCCTGTTCCATAAACCTGACCCCTTCTCATAATCCTAACAATTATTCAGGGCTTAAGTTTAATCCGTCCGATGGGGGGCCTGCCGGGCCGGAGATTACCAATGCCATACAGGATGAGGCAAACAGGCTCATGAAAGAGGATATCTTAGAGCAGGGTGTGTCAGAGCCTGAGTTTGAAACTATAGATACAACGGCACTTTATATGGAGTTTATAGAGCAAAGAGGTACGATTGATCTTGAAAGGATAAGGCAGTTTATCAGGGAAGAGGATTGCATTGTGGTGTTAGACCATGTCCACGGGGCCACTCGTGGAAGACCAGCGAGACTGCTTAAAAGCACTGATATGGGGCTTGACGGTAA
>JALUSH010000055.1 GCA_027016675.1 Thermodesulfovibrio sp. | reverse complement strand
CCATGCTACTTGTCCTGAAAGTCACTGTTCGATATATTAGAAACACCTTCCCATTTTTAATAGAGATACTTTCAAAGATAAATTCAAAGACAAATTTTTCGACAAAATACAATTTAATAGTTGATTATAAAAAATATAATAACTTATAATCAATTTATAAAAAACAAAAATAGGAGGTGTATTATGAAGAGGTCTGCATTGTTAATAACCCTGATGTTTCTGCTCAGTATTCTTATTCCAGGGGCTGCAATTGCTGAAGATACAATCAGTTTCAGTATCCCCTTACCCCTGACAGGAAGTAAGGCAAAATTCGGTGAGATCGAGAAGCGATCCTATGAGATAGCCCTCGAGGAGATTAATGCTGCAGGTGGGATAAAGGGGAAGAAGGTGAAGCTTGAGTTTGAGGATTCCCAGGGTAAGCCTGAGATATCCAGGGCGATTGCAGAAAAGATAATTGATGTTAAAAAACAGCCTCTGATATTCGGTGAGTACAGTTCTTCCTGCTCAAAGGCAATCGCTGCTGTAGCAGAGGAAAGGAAGGTGCCTTATCTTGTGGTAACAGGTGCAGCAGACAACATTACACAGCAAAACTACAAGTATGTCTTTCGTATGAATCCATCTGTTTCATACTATACAAGTGGTTTGAGGTCCTTCCTTAAGGAGGTGGTAAAACCCAAAACCATAGCCATAATTCACGAGAGTACAGACTTTGGCACGAAGGGTGCCGAAGGCATGGTAAAGGATGCAAAGAGAATCGGTATGAAGGTTGTGCTCAAAGAAAAATACGAAAGTGGTGCTGTGGACTTCAAGCCAATCCTTTCAAAGGTAAAATCAAAAAGACCAGATGTTATCTACATGGTCTCCTATGTTATGGATGCAGCACTCCTTATGAGACAGATAAAGGAGCTAAGGATTGACGCAAAGCTATTCGCAGGAGGTGCTGCAGGGTTTGCCATACCCGAGTTTATTGAAAATGCAAAGGATGCCTCTGAGTATGTGGTGACAGCCACGCTATGGAGTCCCAAAGTAACCTATCCAGGGGCTAAGGAGTTTGCAGAAAAGTATAGGTCTAAATATGGCAAATACCCTTCCTATCATGGTGCTGAGGCATACTCAGCACTGTATGTGATAAAGGATGTCCTGGAAAGGGCAAAGTCATGGACATCAGAGGATATCCGTAAGGCCATGAAGGAGACCAATATAGTGACTGCCTTTGGTCCCATCAAATTCGAAGACCGTGAAGGTTACCAGAACCAGAACTTCATGGATACCCTTGTGCTGCAGGTTATAAATGGCAAACATGAGACAATCTGGCCTCTTAAATATGCAAGCAAGAAATATGTGTATCCCATTCCAAGGTGGAGAGACAGGAGATAAGGATATAGCGGGTTCATATGATATTTCAATGTCTTAATCTATGACATTACGAAAGAAGAAAGGCAGGGTGCCGAAGAAAAATAATGCCCACACCTTAATTAAAAAAGAAAAAGATTCAGCAGGTAATAAGGGCCCTGAGGTGGTTCTTCACGGTATTGACTTAAAGGGTTCAAGGGGTCATGGGTTTCAGGATTCAAGGGAAAGAAGATATTTTAGAAGTTT
>JALUSH010000054.1 GCA_027016675.1 Thermodesulfovibrio sp. | reverse complement strand
GTTACCCTGAGGGGTAGGGTACTACCTATCGGAGGATTGAAAGAAAAGGCACTGGCTGCAAAGAGAATGGGAATCCACAAGGTCATTATCCCAAAGCGCAATGAAAAAGACCTTGAAGACATTCCCAAATATGTGAAAAAGGATATGGAATTCATCCTTGTGGAAAAGATGGATGAGGTGTTACAGATAGCCCTGAAGGAAACTAAAAAAACAAGAAGAGCCTCTAAAAAGACCAGAAAAAGACGTGCCTGAAATGGCCTCGGGTTCTAAAGAGAATGCAAAGTCTCAGAGATATTGGTGAACAAAAACTATTGGATCTTTTAAGAGACAGGTTTCAACACACCGATGAAGATATCCTTAAAGGCATAGGTGATGATTCATCTGTCCTGAAGATAGACACCTCAACAGTTCTCATAAGCACTGATACCATGGCAGAGGGGATCCACTTTCTTCCCTCCCTGTTTACCCCCTATCAGATAGCTTACAAACTGGTTGTATCCAATGTAAGTGATATTCATGCGATGGGAGGAAAGGCTCGATGGGTGCTCCTTAATATGAGTCTTCCCGAGAATACAGAGGATGAATTTCTTGATAATTTCTTAAAGGGACTACAGCAGGGATTGGACAAATACAACCTCTTTCTAATAGGTGGAGATGTTACAGGATGTGACAGGGCGGTTTTTACCATCACAATACTTGGCTTTGGCAACAAAAGGATTATAACACGTGAAGGAGCCCGAATGGGTGACCGGATTTATCTTACAGGGCCTGTGGGTGAGGCAGCCTGCGGACTGGAGCTTATCAAAAGCATTGGTCATCCTGTGAAAATAGAAGAGGATGAATCACTGACACTGAACATAGACTGGCAGCACGCAAGAGTTGTGCTTGAAAGGTTTTTGCTACCTCCACTTCCTTCTTTACCAGAGCCTATGGATTCAATAACCTCCATGATCGATGTCAGTGATGGACTGTTTATTGATCTATGGCGGCTCTGCAGGGAGAGCAAGGTGGGCGCAAGGTTGTATGAGGCACAACTGCCCTGTTCCAGAGCGCTGGACAGAGTGTCCACATTTTTAGGAATTGATACCTATAGCATGATAATAGCAGGAGGGGAGGATTATCAGCTCCTTTTTACCTCTTCTGAAGAACTTGATAATTACTACAGGATTGGCGAGATTACAAAGGAAGGGCTCTCTATTGTCAGAACTGACGGCTCAGAAGAAGAGATAACACCGCTGGGATATCAACATTTTGGCACTTAGAGAACGGATAAGGCTCCTCCTTACAGTAAAGGGCACTCCTACAGAGTTGTCCCTTGCCTTTTCTATTGGAGTTTTTATTGGCATGTCACCCTTCCTGGGTCTTCATACAGTGCTTGCACTTGCTGTGGCATCCCTTTTCAGATTAAATAAACTCGTGACCCTGGCAGGTGCGTATATTACAAACCCCTGGACTATACTACCCATCTATACCTTTGGTACATGGCTGGGCATAAAGGTTATGAGTCATGAAGAGCTCCTCCAGCATATTGATTTCAGGGGGATCAATGTTTTTAATCTCATGGAGTTTCTTGGCCAGCTCGTTGTACCCTTTTTTGTTGGCACTCTTTTGCTTGGCACTATTTCAGGCCTCATGGCATATTTTTGTGTGTATGCTCTTTTAAAACGACTGCGAAAGGACGGATATAATGATTAAAATCGGAAAGATTCCCTTCTTAAATCTACTGCCCATCTTTTATTACCTTGAAAAATACTGTAGTGACAGATATAGTTTTATCTCTGGTGTACCATCTGAGGTAAATGATTATCTCAGAAGGGACATCTTGGACATAAGTCCCTCTTCATCCATAGAATACCTGCGAGCCCCTGAATCATACAGAATAATTCCTGGCCACTCCATCAGTTCTATAGGACCTGTAAAGAGCATATACCTTTTTACCAAAAAGCCGCTTAAGGAGATAGCCGGAGAGATAGTCCTGCATACCTATAAGTCTGAGACCGCAACAGCTCTGCTGAAGATTATATGTGAAAGGTTCTACTGCATGGGATGTAAATATAAAGAGTCCAGGCTTCCTCTGATAGAGGGACTTAATATTGCCAGTGGATACCTTCTTATAGGTGATGAGGCCATGGTAGAATTCAGGGGTAATCAGTTCTATCATGTCTATGACCTGGGAGAGATATGGCATAAAGAAACAGGTCTACCCTTTGTCTTTGCATTATGGATTACAAGAAGGGATTTAACAGATGAAACCATAATGCATCTCAAGGATGATCTTAACAAAGCAAAGATCTGGACATCTGAGCATTATGAAGAGATCGCAAAGGCATCCCCACTATCAAATATCCTTGGTGAGAACTATATTGTTCAGTACTGGATGTCCCTCTCCTACGAGCTTGATGATGAACACATGAAGGGACTGGAGCTATTTAAAAGGTATCTCCTTGAATCAGAATTGCTAAGTTGATTATCATAGCTGGAGGAACATGCTAAAGAAAAAAGACCTGATAAGGCTTTTCAAAAAACAGAGCAGACCCCTGTCATTTAAAGAACTCCAGGCCCTGATGGAGCTTGACAGAAAAGAAGCACGCAATCTCAAAAAGATACTACGTGAACTTGTCCGTTCAGGAGAAATTATCAGGACACGGAAAGGCAGATACGGCCTTCCAGAAGAGATGCGACTTATAAAGGGTTATTTTCAGGCACATCGTGATGGATATGGATTTGTTCTTCCAGAAACATCTGGAGAGCAGGATGTATTTGTGCCACCAAGGGCAACCCTTGGTGCACTTGAAGGTGACAGGGTAATTGTGAGACTTGAGAACCCCCTTAAGAGAGAAGGCCGTATTGTCAGGATTATCGAACATGCCCAGAAAACCGTTGTGGGCACAGTGGATATTACCCGCACAGGTATCTTTCTGAGAGCAAAAAGAAAGGACATCCCTTTTGATATATATATTATTGGCGGAAAAAAGGCAAAGAACGGTGACCTTGTGAAGGCAGAAATTCTCTCCTACCCCACTGATAAACGGCCACCCACAGCAAGAATAACAAAGATACTGAAAAAACCTTCCACTCCCCTGGAGGATATTGAACTCATCATTGATGAATTCAATCTGAAAAGAAGATTTCCAAAACCCGTTAGTGAAGAGGCACATAAGCTACCAGAGGGCATAACACCTCAAATGGCAAAAGGACGAAAAGACTTAAGGGCACTGTTCACTGTTACAATAGACGGCGAACAGGCAAAGGACTTTGACGATGCTGTCTCAATAGTATTAAGACCCTTTGGATATACCCTTTATGTGCACATTGCTGATGTGGGATACTTTGTGCCCTGGGGCTCAATTATTGACAAAGAGGCATTTCAGAGGGCAACAAGTGTATATTTCCCTGACAGGGTTATCCCCATGCTTCCGAAGAAACTCTCAGAAGAACTCTGCAGCCTCAGGCCAAAGATACCAAGGCTTGCCTTCACTGTTGAGATGGATTTTTCCAGAGAAGGTGAACGGATTTCCTGCAGATTCTATCCAAGTATTATAGAAAGCAATGAGAGAATGACATACTCAGATGTAAAGGCAATCATAGTGGATCAGGACAGTACCTTAAGAGCAAGATACGACTATCTCCTTAGAGAGCTTGAACTGATGGCTGAATTATGCAGCATCCTTCGTCAGAAAAGGGCGGAAAGGGGGAGTCTTGATTTTGACCTTCCAGAACCAGAGATACTGCTTGACCTGAGAGGAAGCATTGAAAATATAATTGTAGCAGAACGCAATCTTGCCCATATGATTATCGAGGATTTTATGATTGCAGCCAATGAGGCTGTAGCTGAGTTTCTCTATTCAAAGGGAGTTCCTTCCTTATACAGGATTCACGAACCACCTGATCAGGGCAAAATAGAGTCCCTGGCAAAAATGATTATCCCTGTACTAAAAAAGCATGCACTATTAAAATCAAAGAAAAAAATAAACCTCACTGCTATGGATCTTCCCAAGATAATACAGACAATCAGGGGTCTGCCTGAAGAAGAGATTATAAGTCATCTTATACTGAGATCCATGAAACAGGCACGGTACTCACCCGAAAATATCGGACATTATGGGCTTGCCTCAAAGTGTTACACCCATTTTACATCTCCTATCAGACGTTATCCCGACCTTGTGGTGCACAGAATATTGAGGGAACTGCTTACAAAAAAGCGACTAAAATCCCAGAGGGTTAAAGAACTTGAGACAATGCTACCTAATATTGCCTTTCATTGCTCAAAGATGGAGCGACTTTCAGATGATGTGGAACGTTCAGTGGTCTCTGCAATGAGGGCATGGTTTATGAAAGACAGGGTAGGTGACGAATTCAGTGGCAGGATTGTCTCTGTAAATGCCTATGGATTAAGGATAAGGCTGGATGATTTTTATGTGGAAGGCTTTCTCCATGTCTCACATATGACCGACGATTATTATATCTACGACGAATCCACCCTTTCCCTTGTGGGAAGAAGAAGGAAAAAGACCTATTCCATCGGTGACAGTATCATTGTAAGGGTTGACAGGGTTGACCTGGAGGAAAGGGAGATAGTATTTGGATTACCGCAGTCTTAAACATACACTGGAACACCTGTACAGCACCTTTGATTTTGAAAGCCGTATCCGGTCTGATCCCATCAGGTTTCCACATAATTACCAGAAGAGAGAAGACATTGAGGTATCAGCCCTGATTGCTTCAGCCTTTGCCTATGGCAGGGTGGAATCATTCAGTTTTGTGATAGAAGAGGTTCTGAAAAGAATGGGACCAAGCCCTTATGGATTTCTGCTCAGTCTCAAACTAAAGGAACTCAGAAAATACCTTCAAGGAATACAATATCGTTTCAGCAGTGAAGATGATATTATGGCCTTTCTGTATGTACTGTCCGAGATATTGAAAAGGTACAGGAGCTTTGAGAAAGCATTTACCTATTCCTTTGTAAGACCCCACATCTCAACGGCCATTAAAGGGTTTGTTAGACTTGCAACATCCATAAGAATACCTCCTTCTCTAAAGATATCAGGAGGATTTTATCACTTCTTCCCATCACCTGAAAAAGGCAGCGCCTGCAAGAGATTGGCCCTTTATCTGAGGTGGATGGTCAGAAACAGGGATATCGATTTCGGCATCTGGAAAGATATAGATCCTTCCGAGCTTGTCATACCACTTGATACACATATAGCCCGCATCAGTCGTTGTCTTGGCCTTACCAGTCGTAGAAGTGCCGACTGGAAGATGGCCGTGGAGATAACAGAAAACCTCAGAAGATTCGATCCTGCAGATCCTCTGAAATATGATTTTGCCCTCTGTCATCAGGGGATTACTGGTATCTGCAGGGAGGCTATATGTCAGCAAGACCCTTCACAATGTCCTATCCTCTGCTAAGTGCCTATGTATTCTGCAACAGTAGTGGATGGGACAGGACAATACATGTTAAAATGTAAATAAGGACATTTTAAGTGTTTTACTCCTGTTTATGTAGTATAACCCTGTTCTTTAAAGGATAATTAGAACTTTTAGACTTACCC
>JALUSH010000053.1 GCA_027016675.1 Thermodesulfovibrio sp. | reverse complement strand
TTTATTTTATATTATCATTTAGTGGTAGAAAGTGGTAAAAAGTGGGAGGTTCCGTGCCAGGATTCTCAGGTAAATACTATCATAATGTTGATTCCAAGGGTAGATTAATGCTTCCATCAGAATTAAGAACAATCCTCCATAAGAATTATAATAATAATACAGTATATATCACCTTGTCTGCTACAGACAAATGCCTTCATATCTATCCTTTGGAGGAGTGGCAACGTCTCCAGGAAAAGGTGAGGAACCTTCCTCCATCTAAAAAGTCTGTTAAATATTTTAAAAGACGAGTTATAGCCTCAGCACACGAGTGTGAGCTTGACAGGCAAGGCAGGGTGCTTATACCTGTTGAATTGAGGGAAGATGCAAAGATTAATGGAGAGACAGTAGTTGTTGGACAGATAGATAAGATTGAGATATGGAACAGGGCTGAATGGGATAAACTTTTTGATCCTGAAGAGGTTGATATTGAGGCCTATGAAGCAGAACTTGCTGAGATGGGTCTTTAATTGAAATAGATGATACACAAACCAGTACTCCTTGATGAGGTTATAGAGATGTTGGATATAAAAAAAGATGGAATATATGTGGATGCCACAGTAGGAGGTGGAGGACATACAAGAGCGATTCTTTCCAGACTTTCTGATAAAGGTCTTGTCATAGGGATTGACAGAGATGAGGAGGCGCTTAACAGGGTGGGCATGAGCTTAAAAGATAGGCGACTGAGATTAGTTCATCTAAATTTTTCAGATATGGACAGATTGTTTGATGTTACAGGGGCAAAGGTGGATGGTGTCTTGATGGATCTTGGTGTTTCCATGAATCAGTTGAAAGATGAGCAGAGGGGATTCAGCTTTTACTCAGAGGCTCCGCTTGATATGAGGATGGACAGGACAGCCAGAATAACAGCATCAGATATAGTAAACACATGGAGTAAGGAGAAGATAGAAAGGATATTGAGAGATTATGCTGATGAGAAAAGGGCACGTGCAATTGCCACCAGGATAGTTCAAAGGAGAAGAAAGGGCAGGATAAACACCTGTAAGGAGCTTGCAGATATAGTAATGTCTGTTTATAAAAGAAGAGGACGGATTCACCCTGCAACCAGAACCTTTCAGGCTCTGAGAATCGCTGTTAATAACGAGGTGGAGGAGTTACAGGAGGGACTTCGTTCAGCCATGAATATTTTAAATAAAAAAGGAAGATTATGTGTCATCTCTTACCACTCTGTTGAGGACAGGGTGGTGAAGATATTTTTCAGAGAGGCAGAAACACAGGGTCTCTTAAAGAGGATAAACAAGAAACCAATTACACCATCTGTGAGAGAATTAAAGGAGAATCCGTCTTCAAGAAGTGCAAAATTGAGGGTGGGGGAGAGGTTATGATACGAAAAAAAGGAAGCCCCTTTTTATTAAAATTAATCTTCCTGTTATTGCCCCTTGCCCTTGTCTTCTCTATTGTTTATCTGAGAAGCAGTATAACAGCCCTTGAGTATCAACTGGGGCAGTTGCAGATGGAAAAGCTCAGACTCATTAATAAAAAAAGCGAGCTTATAGCAAAAAGAGCAAAGGCCACCTCCTTAAAGAAGATTGAAATAATTGCAACAAAAAAGATGGGACTCACATATGT
>JALUSH010000052.1 GCA_027016675.1 Thermodesulfovibrio sp. | reverse complement strand
AAATGGAGAGATTGAGGGTTTTAAATGTTGCAATGGCCGATTTGACAGGGGCAATTGCAGGACAGGAAGAAAAAGGCCCACCCTTCAATGGAATCATCATAATGCCTACAAGAGGTGCCCATACTGCGTTTTACTCGGTCGGGGAGCTATTGAAAATAACCATATAGATGGTAAGGATAATATCTTCCGTTTTCATAATCTTGAGCTTGTCGGTGAAAGAAACTTTCCAGAAGGTTACCTTAAGAAGATAGCCACTCACAGGGTTCTCAATCGTATAGAGCCACACACAGGTAAAGCGTTTGACTATTTCAAAATCTGGGAGGTTGAGGACGAAAGGTTGTGGCATTTTAAAGGGAAGATTGAAGTTAAAGATGAGTGGTTTAAAGATAACCTCGCCAGCCTTAAAGAACCATCAATAAAACTCCTTAAAGACTCCCTAAGATTCATAGACAGGCTCTGTGGGGCGCTATGTTTTATTGAGATTTCTGAAGAGGGAAAGGAAACTGTAGTAACATCCCTACATCATGAAGACAGGATCGAAAATTCTATTAATACAAAAGAAAAGGCACTTGATGCCATTGCCGAACAGGCAGCGATGGAGATAACCACCATCTTTGAAGAGACTGATAGCATAGACAAACTCCGCACTGTGGCAGATGCCATCAGGGCACTGAGGCTTAGAAAACCGGAGTATATAAATCAACTGCCAAGAGGCAAGGAAGACGGACACTTCATCTGGGACAGGAGACATGATACCAAAACAATAAGGGATATTCTGAAGGGATGCGCTGAGAACACAACCATTAACAATAACTGGCGTCAGTTCTGTGAATCCCTCGGGCAGAAACTTTATGAAAAATACAAAGAAAAGACAGGTGGTATTGTTGTCAGGGAAAGGGTTCTTGGAGATACCGAATACTACAGTAAACAGGCAAAGGCAGGAGATGTTATCTTTATAAAAAGACAGGGACAATTAAAGGAGTGGATCATTGTGGGGAAACTCCGTGCAGAGACCTCCTTCTTCTTTGGCACAGAGGCAAATGGCGGTGACCAGACGAGCATCCAGATACTCCTTTGTAAAGACGGAAGATACTGGGCATGGAAAGGCCCTGTGAATGTCCTGTATGCATGATAATGAGGCAGGTTACCATCATGGATACCAGAAGTGAATATAGAGAACCCCCGGAGGTCAGGCACAGGATAAGGAGAAACTACTTCACAGGCACGGTGGATGAGGGCGCTCTGTTTGACATAGAGGTAGGCCCTGAAGGGATTACATTCCCCTTTGTGATGAGATATAGAGGAGAGGCAGACAAATTACCAGGGAAATTAGCAAGTGTCCTTAATGCATGGTGCGATGGAAAGGTTTTTCTTGGTGGTTCAGGTTCTACAGGCAAGGGGAGGTTCAAACTTGAACTGGAGTATGTGTTTGAATGGAAGCTCGATAAGGAAACCATTGACTCTTATATAGAAAAACAGGGGCTCAGGAATAAAGGATTCAAAATAGCAGACTCATTAGGAGATGCTATAAATAATAGAATAAATGGATTAAAGGAAATATCTCTGCCCTCTATAACAGAGGGTTTCACTCCCAGGTGGCATTGCGTTGAATACAGAATAACCATCAAATCCCCCCTCCACACCGCAGACCCCATTGAGGCACTCCTTGATGAAGGCGACTATGACTCTGTTGTGTATAAAAAGAGGGTTATAAGACATGGTGGAGTCTGTCGGTTACCTGTTTTTAAAGGTGAATCAATAAGGGGGCTTGTAAGGACTGCGGTTGCAAGAATATTGAGGACAGAAGATATAAAATTTGACGAAGAACATGAAGACTGCACCTGTCATCTCTGCCAGATATTTGGAAACGAACATCAGGCAGGGAGGACAAGGTTTGAAGACCTGACAGTGAAAGAATACTCTCAGGAGAAAAAGTTTGACCATGTCTCAATAGACCGTTTCACCTCTGGTGCGGCAGAGAAGAAGAAGTTTGATGACCTCTCCCTTGAAGGAAGCCCAGAAAACCCCATTGTTCTTGAAGGCAGGCTCTGGCTGAGGGACGACATAGGCAAGGATAACATTGGGAAGCTAAAACAGGCATTCTGTGACATCAGGGATGGCCTCTATCCACTTGGAAGCAGAGGTGGTATTGGCTATGGCTGGGTCTCTGGTATAGAAATCACAAGTTCAGAGATTGAGGGCTTTGAGATAGAACCTGTGCCAGAGGTTCAGGAACTTCATCCCGCAGACACTAACAAGGACTTTGAACATCCGCCTCTGCCTGAACTCAAATTATCCGAGGATGCAGTCTATTATCCCCATTACTTTATCAAACCCCATAGTGTGGTAAACAGGGAGATTAAACCAGTAGGCCATGAAAGGTTTCATAAAGGAAAACTTACAGGCAGAATCAAATGCACCCTTAAAACCCTTACCCCTCTGATTATACCTGACACTAAAAACTCTAACGCCTTTGACTTGCAAAAAGAACATCCCGGACATCAAAACTTCAAATTCTTCAGGATAAATGACAAACCAATGATTCCTGGATCAGAGTTAAGGGGCATGATAAGTTCAGTCTATGAGACACTCACAAACTCATGCTTCAGGGTCTTTGAGGAGGAAAGGTATCTGACAAGGAGAGAAAAGCCCAAAGGTAAGAAGAAAACACAAGGGAGGGCAAGGCTTTTCCCTGGACGTGTTATTGAAAAACATGGGAAACTCTATATCAAGGAAATGGAAGAATGCAGGTTGCCGTTATACGACAACAGTTCTAATACACAAGCAATAGAGTATAAAAAGAATTATCACAAAAAAGTTAAATCTACAAATGACAGGATAGCAGAAGTAGCAGAGAACAATATAAATTATCTCAAAAACCATCTATCTGATTACAACAAAGCACTTAGAGGAGAGATTCCTTTAACAGCGAAAATAGAACTGGCTAATCCTGAAAATCCAAATGATTATATAGCAATCCTGACCGTTGAGAACAATAAGGAGAATGTAAAGACAGGATTTATTAAATTTACAGGTCCTAATATGATAAATCAGAAGAAGAGTTCTCAATCAGACAATTATAATCCTTCATGGGACCCATGGAACCTGAATATCCAGCATAATAACAGTATTATCAGGGCAAGTTTAAAGAAGAAATATCCCAGACCTGTATTGCAGTGTGTTAAAGATGGTAAAGAGTACACGGTTGTAAAGCGTGCTGAGAGGTTTTTCTATGAAGGAGAAGATGGAAAAGAATATGAAGTTCCAGTGGACGTAGAAAGGCAATACAATGCCATTATTGAGGATTATCGTGCAAATTATGGAAGGGTATGGGAGAAGTTCACCACTGCATATTCATTACCCAATAAGAAACTCTCTCACGGTGACCTTGTCTATTTCGCGAAGGGCAGAGATGATAAAGCTATAGCTATTGTTCCTGTCAGGGTTTCAAGACTCCCAGATCCACAGCCCCTTGCAAAACGACTTCTTCCCGACGCCCTTCGTCCCTGTGTTCGTGTGCTTCTTGAGGAAGTTGACAGAGATACCCTTGCTCGCCTGCCTGACAGAATGCTCTTCAGGCGTCATCCTGAGGGGCTATGCCCTGCATGCAGGCTCTTTGGCACAACTGGTTACAAAGGCAGAGTAAGGTTTGGGTTTCCAAAACTCAAAGGAACCGTTAAGTGGTTAAATGACGGAAACCCCATAACATTACCCCTTCTTGAAAAACCCCGTCCCACATGGTCAATGCCTGATGACAGGGCAGAAGTGCCTGGCAGGAAGTTCTATGTCCATCATCATGGGTGGAAGGCTTCTGTTCTGCACAAGCAAACAGAGATTAAAAAAACAGAGAACAACCGCACTGTAGAGGTTCTTGACAAAGGGAATGAATTTGAGTTTGAGGTCTTCTTTGAAAACCTTGAAGACTGGGAATTGGGTCTTTTAATCTATAGCCTTGAACTTGAACCTGACCTTGCCCATAAACTTGGCATGGCAAAGGCATTCGGGTTTGGAAGTGTGAAAATTGATATAAAAAATATTTTATTAAGGGTAGATTCAAATAAATGGGAAGATGCTATTCACTGCAAGAATTACTATCTAAAAAAGGGATTAACACAATTAAGAAACTGGTTTAAGAAAGAAAGTTGGGAAGAAGTAGAGCATATCAAAGATTTGAGATGTCTTTTAAGGTATGATGGAATATCCGATGATCTAAAAGTGCGATATCCAGAATTAAAAGATGATCCAGAAGGGTTTGATAGCTATGAGGATTTGAAGGAGAAATGGGTTAATGACAGAAGCATCCTCACATCACCTTGGAAAGAGTGGTATCAGAGAGGTGGATAAGGGTGATAAGATTTGCGAAGTTTTATTTCATCCATATAGATGGAGGTAACTTATTAACTTTCAAGCTAAATCTGACATTCAGGGGATGAAAAATGTATTCATAAAAAGTTCTCAAACCTCTGTTTTCAGGAAGTGTGGAGGGAGGTTTGCGAAAAACATGTAAGATATGGAGATTAAAATCTTTATAATTCAGTTACTTAGAGGCGTCCATATTCATGGATTTTCGAAAATGGCATCTTTTGCTTCAGGGTCAGAGGGGTTTGCGAAAAGGATGAGGACAGGATATTCCTTTAAATTCAAAGGGTTATGTGTGAAAGGGGGTGAAATTTTCGACTTTTTCATCCCTCCTGAAGGGACTTTTGCGAACTTTTTTGAACAGGGTGAAAACACTGCAATATCAGATAGTTGTCTTCACCCATGCTCTTTGACAATCTGAAATTTCCTTTATTCCTGAAGTGTTACAGAATAAAGGAAGGTTATAATGTCACGGTATAAGAAAGTATAAATACCCTCATGTATATCATCACCTCCTTTGTTACAGAATAAAGGAAGGTTATAATGTCACGGTATAAATATTCCAAGAGTCTCTGAGAGACCACCAAGAATCTTTGTTACAGAATAAAGGAAGGTTATAATGTCACGGTATAGTCCTTCAAATCCCTTTAAAGGGATTTTTATATATTTTGTTACAGAATAAAGGAAGGTTATAATGTCACGGTATGCTTCTGATACTGTTAATTTCGTGAGCTCTCTCATGCAGAGAGTTACAGAATAAAGGAAGGTTATAATGTCACGGTATCGAAATTATAAGTACAACCCTCATATATATCACCACCTCCTGTTACAGAATAAAGGAAGGTTATAATGTCACGGTATCCCCTTCAAGGCCTTTCTTGGAGCTGTCTTATTATTTCTGTTACAGAATAAAGGAAGGTTATAATGTCACGGTATAATAAACCCAATCTGGTGCCTTTTCCGGTCCCTGATTTGTTACAGAATAAAGGAAGGTTATAATGTCACGGTATAATAAAAATCCGTTCCCCTTCCGGGTCACAATAAAAGTTACAGAATAAAGGAAGGTTATAATGTCACGGTACTAAATAGATGCGATGAATCGTCGCATGCCAGCGCTTCTGGGATGTTACAGAATAAAGGAAGGTTATAATGTCACGGTACAGATACAACTAGAGCGTCTTCCGAATAAATTTCTATATTAGTTACAGAATAAAGGAAGGTTATAATGTCACGGTACGGAGATTTGATAA
>JALUSH010000051.1 GCA_027016675.1 Thermodesulfovibrio sp. | reverse complement strand
GGTGGATTTACTGCCTTTATACCCTGGACATTTCAACCTAGTAACACAGAAATTGAAAAACTTCAAAGCAGATTCAGTAATGATCTTAATGGCAGAGAGTTCCAGACCGCAACAGCCGTAGAATACTTACGGGTGCTTTCCTTTTCAAGGCTATATCTTGATAATATTGAAAATATCCAGGCATCCTGGGTAACACAGGGACTCAAGGTTGCACAGATTGCTCTCAGATTCGGTGCCAATGATTTTGGTTCCACAATGTTAGAGGAGAATGTGGTAAGGGCAGCAGGCGTATCCTATCGTGTCAGTAAAGAGGATATCATAAACGCTATTCGTACTGCAGGCTTTCAGCCAGCCCAACGTGATACCTACTATAATATACTGAGATTTTTTTAAATCTATTCTGCTACATATCTGTCCAAAATCAGTATGAACAAGGCAGGACACCTCATAAAAATAATGCAATCCACAGGATTACACTCTGTACCAACCTGTATTCAATGGCAGGGCAGGGTCAGGCAAAGATGCTCCTTTGCAGAGGTGAAGAGGTGGTGAAGAAGCCCCATGTAGCAATACCGACAGTGACATTCACCAGCAACCTTGTGTATCAGCAGAAGGTTGAAAAGACTCCTGTTTTTTATAATTTAAAATCCTATTGCATTAATGGGATGATGAACCACCTCTATGCCATGAAAAATCTGCGATTTTTCATGGAGCCTTCCTCACTACTAACCCATCAACCCATTTACTCATCTACCCATCCACTCATCAACTGCTCGCTGCTTACTGTGAATAAGGTGTGGGCATTATTTTTCTTTGGCACCACACCTTGTCCAAGTCTTATCAATTTATTTTGTACACCAATGATTCTGCTACAAAGTTCAGCAGGAGTAGCAGCTGTCCCACAACTATCTATCTCTACAACAGAGGTTCAAAAAGTTTTTGATTTAACCCCTTACAAGCCCATAATCCTGAAGGATTTTTTGAAGCTTTGCTTTATTTGATTCCGCCATTTCACAAAGAGGCAATCTGAACTCCTCCTGAATCTTACCCATCATGGACAGGGCTGTCTTTACAGGAATGGGATTGGTCTCCAGGAACATGGCAGCATTTAATGGCTCCAGGTAGTAATGGAGTCTCCTTGCCTCTTCCAGTCTACCCTCTTCACAGGCTTTGCAGAGCTGGGCAACCTTTGAAGGCACTATGTTTGCCACAACCGAAATAACACCCTTGCCACCAAGCATCATCAGAGGCATTGTGGTAAAATCATCTCCAGAAAGAACAGTTATGCTGTCACCACATAATCTTATGATATCACTTATCTGCCGCATGTTCGCTGAAGCCTCTTTTATTGCCACTATGTTGTCGATCTCGGCAAGCCGTGCCACAGTCTGGGGCGATATATTTACAGCAGTCCTGCCAGGCACATTGTATAAAACAAGGGGAAGGTCAACTGCCTCTGCTACAGCCCTGTAATGTCTGTAAAGTCCTTCCTGCGTGGGTTTGTTATAGTAAGGAGCAACAAGCAGGGCACCATCAGCACCCAGTTCCTTTGCCTTCTTTGTCATCATAATGGTTTCATCAGTGGAATTGGCACCAGTGCCTGCTATCACAGGAACTCTTTTGTTTACAACATTAATTGTTATCTCTATTACCCTGTAATGTTCTTCATACTCCAGTGTGGCAGACTCACCAGTGGTTCCACAGGGTACAATAGCATTGGTACCTTCAGCAATGTGCCACTCTATCAGTTCTGATAACGCCTTTTCATCCACCTTTCCATCCTTAAAGGGTGTTACTATTGCTACTATTGAACCTTTAAACATACTAACCTCCTCTTTATTTTATATATTCCACCCTTTGACTATTGATAGCTTTCACTGTTATGCTACCTGCAAAAAGATTACGTAGCTTCTTAATGTATCAGTATATCATATACCTGTTACTATAAATCTATTGTCCCCTCAAAAACAGTCTCCGCAGGACCTGTCATGAAAACAGACCTGGTGCTTTCCCATTCAATAATAAGATCGCCACCTAAAAGGTGTACGTTGACCATATTATCAGTTAAGCCTTTTTTTATTGTTATAACCGCTGAGGCAGAGGCACCTGTTCCACAGGATAGAGTTTCACCAGCACCCCGCTCCCATACTCGCATCCTGATCTCCCTACGGTTCATAACCTGGACAAACTCCACATTTGTTCTTTCAGGAAAAAGGGGATGATTCTCAATTACAGGCCCTATGGCAGAAACCGCTATCTTATCCACATCATCCACGAGTATCACTGCATGGGGATTACCCATGGATAGACAGTTTATCTTGAACACTCCTTCCGATGTACTCAGTTCAAGATCCTCCACTTTATCTGATTTGACCGGAATCTCCTCCGGCCTGAATACAGGTTCTCCCATATTCACCCTCACAAGGTCACCTTTTCTCTCAGGCCTTATTATACCTGCAAGGGTATCAATATCAAGGGGACTGCTATCACTTAATCCTTTATCCCAGATGTATCTAGCAAGACAGCGGATACCATTTCCACACATCTGAACCTCAGAGCCATCAGCGTTGAATATCCTCATCCTGAAGGATGCCCTCTCTGACGGACATAGAAGCAGTAGCTGATCAGCACCAATGCCAAACCGTCGTCTGCAGAGACGGTATGAAAGCTCCGAGAGTTCTTTGTATGACAACTCATTAACAAAGGGATGTTTGAGTGTGTCAATGAGGATAAAATCGTTACCAAGCCCATGCATCTTTGTGAAACCCAGTCTCATTTTCTTAAAAACTCCGGAATAACCTCTCCACGTATGAGATCCTGCAGGGTTTCTCTCCTTCTTATCAAGTAATACTTGTCATTCCTTACCATCACCTCTGCCGGACGGGGTCTGCTGTTATAATTGGAACTCATGGAAAAACCATATGCCCCTGCACTCATAACTGCAAGATACTCATGCTGTCTCGGAGCAGGGAGCTGTCTTTCCTTTGCAAGGAAATCACCAGATTCGCATATGGGACCCACAATATCAGCAACGATCTTCTTTCTTTTCCTTTTTTTAACAGGTATTATGTGATGATATGCTCCATAAAGGGTTGGTCTCATGAGATCGTTCATTCCTGCATCAACAATGATAAACTCACGGTCAGCTCCCTTTTTTGTATACAGCACCTTTGTAAGCAGCACCCCTGCATTGCCTACAATGGATCTGCCAGGCTCCAGTATTATCGTGAAGTCTCTATTTGAAAGCAATGGGAACAAGGCCTTTGCAAGCTCCTTCGGATGGGGTGGTGTTTCGTCATTGTATCTGATACCCAGCCCACCTCCTATATCAAGATATCTGATATCTATTCCATCTCTTTTAAGGGAATCAGCAAGTAGCAATACCCGCTCAAGGGCATCCACGAAGGGCTTTATCTGGGTAATCTGAGAACCAATATGCTTGTGTATACCCAGTATCTGAACATTCTTCAACTGCCTTGCAAGCCTGTAATACTGGAGTGCATCTTCAATGGGGATACCGAACTTGTTTTTCTTTAGCCCAGTTGATATATACGGATGTGTTTCAGGGTCTATATCAGGATTAACCCTGAGGGCTATGGGTGCCCTTTTCGAGATGCTTTCAGCCACTTCATTGATTCTTACAAGCTCCTGTTCGGATTCAACATTAAACATTAATATGCCCTTCTTAATGGCAAGGGCGATCTCTTCATCTGTCTTACCCACCCCAGCATAAACAATTTTCCTTGCAGAAATACCTGCCTTCAAGGCCCTGTAAAGTTCTCCACCTGAAACAACATCAGCACCAGAGCCAAGAGCAGCAAGACTCCTCAGAATTGCTCCGTTGGCATTTGCCTTTACTGCATAACAGATAATATGGGGAAACCTCCTGAAGGCCTCATGGTAGGCATTAAAATGCCTCGTGAGGGTCTTGTAACTGTAAACAAACAGGGGGGTGCCGTAGGCTTCAATAAGCCTCTTTACAGGGACACCTTCTGCATAAAGTTCGCCATCTATGTATTTAAAATAATGCATGTTTTAAAATTCTATATTTTTAACATAGTATAAAATAAAAAGTCAAAAGAGGCAGGCAGCCTGCCGAGAATGAGCGGTAAAGCCAATACACACCTATCCCCAAAACTGAGTGAGAAGTCATCGGTAAATTGGTATAACATCCATGCCTTAATCCTTGTCTGTCAGGAGGGTTTTTAATGTTTTTTCTCCAAGAGCAGTATCAATGGCATGCTCAATCTCTGAAAGGACTCTATCAATCTCTTCAATAGATGGAAACTGCTGTTCTATCGGAGAAACAATCTCGTCAAGGTTCCTTATTGCCTTGTAGAAATCTTTTAATTTTATTGTACTGATATCCTTCAGTGGAAGGTAGGCGGGTGGCTCATCAGATGTTTCTGCTATATAGGACTGTCTTTTCAGGATCTCAATAACATTTTGCACAAGTTCCACAGGAATACCAAGATGAGCAACAAGGCCATTCAATGTCCAAGGCTTTTTGTTTTCATAATGGTGAAGTGAGACAAGATAAATAATTATAAGTGCAAGCTTCTCTTTTAAACGATTGCTCAACATTATGGTATCTGATTTCATGATCACCAGATGAGGATATTGATGATAAAATGATATCTGTGCTCCAATTAAAAGTATCAGCCAGCTTATATATAACCATATGAAAAATAAAATCATTATGGCAAAACCTGAATATATCGCAGTATATTTTGTTGACGACACAACAAATGATGCAAATGCCCATCCCGAGGTCTCCCACAAAACTCCTCCAAAGATTCCTCCCACAAGCGCTGACCTAAAATTCACCTTTGTATTGGGTATAAAGATATAAATAAAAGTAAAAGCTGCACAAACCAGCACATAAGGGATTAACTTACTTGCATAAAAGATCAGGCTTCCAAAGGGTTCTATCTCAGCAAGGCTCTTCATCAGAGATGTACTCATAATAGAGGCTGTCAGGCCCATGGCTGAGAAGATCAGGACAGGGCCAATTACCAGCACACTCATATAGTCACTGAACCGGCGTGCAAAACTGCGGGGATTCTTTATGCGCCATATAAAGTTAAAGGCATCTTCAATCTTCTTGATCAGTGAGATTACTGTGTATATTAAAAGGGCAAGTCCCACAGAACCAAGCACCCCTACCTTGATATTCTCAACGAAGTTCATGATCTTATCGGTTAGTTCATATCCCTTTTCACCAAGGGGTGCTAAAAAGTTCAACAGGATAGGTTCTAATTGACTGTAAACACCAAATGCCTTAAGTACAGAAAAACTGACAGCCAGTAGTGGTACAAGGGCAAGAATGGTTGTATAAACAAGTCCCATGGCTCTGAGGTTGAGATCTCCCTCCAGGAACTCCTTTACTGCAACATAGAAAAGTCTAAAAATCTTTATGAATAAGAATTTCAGTCTTCCTACTTTGTTAAGGTCAACCAACCAGAGGTACTGAATAAGCACTCTGTCAATTCTTTTGAAGATATCCATTATGTATGATGAGGCAGCCCTTTCTGCCTCAAAATGTTTTTAACCTCTTTTTTGGCTTCATCCAACCCTGCTCTGATAAGCACCTTGAGTATTCTGTGACTTCCAATCTCTCTGAGGATATCACCACTGTCTTCTCTTCCTTTGATCTCTTTTCTTATATTATATAGATACTCAAGAAATTCCGATATCTCATCAGGTATGATCTCCTGTAATTCCAATCTTAAAGACCTTGAAAGGGAAGGACTTACACCTGATGTGGAAATGGCAACAGCGAGAGGACCCTTTCGAACAACAGAAGGCACAATAAAGGTACATAATTCAGGAATATCCACAACATTAAGAGGTTTTTCCGAAGCCTCCCTGAATATCTGTCTGTTAACATCCATATCTGAAGTAGCAGCTATGACCAGAAAGGCATCTCCGAGATCACCTGACTGATATGGACGATCTATATGGGTAAATAAGTTAAGATTCTTGAGCCTCTGGAGTTCTTCGGTAAGCTCAGGGCTTATTACAGTCACAGATGCGTTTGCTTCAAGGAGACCTTTGACCTTTCTTTCAGCAACTCTCCCCCCACCTATTACAACACATCTTTTGCCCCTGAGATTTAGGAAAACAGGATAATAGTTCACTTTTTCAAAGAGGCAAGGGTTTCTTTTGCTTTCTTTGAATACTCACTGTCAGGGTATCTTGATATTATATCCTGAAGATACCTCTCAGCATCATCAGACTTGTTCAACTTTTTATAAGCAAGGGCTGTCATGTACAGAACCTCAGGCGCCCTTTTATAATCAGGAAATTCTCTGAGAAGGTCTGACAATCTACCAATTGCTGCATAATAAGAGCCCTTGTCATAATAGTATTTTGCAACCATAAGTTCGTATTCTGCGATAAGATTCTTGCATTTTTTTATTCTTAATTCTGCTGCCTCTCTATAGGGGTTTCTTGGATAATCTCTCAGAAGCTTCTGGAATTCCTTAAGGGCTCGCCTGGCTCCACCTGCACCCTTGTCAGGACCTTCAATCTGCTTGTAGTATATAAGCGCTATCTGATACTGTGCATATGGGGCCTGTGTATGGTCAGGATACAACCTGAGAAAACGTCTGTATTCTTCAATAGCCTCATCGAATTGATCGTTTCTTGCAAGTGATTCTGCTATCTTAAGCTGTGCAATAGGAGCATATTTCTGTGAGTAATCACGGTTCTTGACCTCAAGTAGTAACTTTCTTGCCTCTTCATACTCCTCATCCTCTATGAGTTGTTCAGCCTTTAAAAGATATGCCTTCGGGTCATACACATCATGTTGAATCTCCTTTTTACCAGAACAGGAGACAATTACAATAGATATGAACAACAGAAGGAGAATTTTTTTGACTGTTTCAATATTCATGGTTAAACTATTTTACTACATTGTTCAATTATTTTTCATTTTGAGTATCCCCAGCAGTTCTATATGATATGTCTGAGGAAACATATCGATTACTCGCAGAGACTCCACTTCATATCTTTCAGACAGAAACTTAAGGTCCCGGCAGAAGGTTGTGGGATTACAGGATAAATATATTATCCATTCCGGCGCCATACTCATCAGCTTCTTCTTCACAGTCATGGACAACCCCTGTCGAGGTGGATCGAGCATTATAACTTCAGCCCTTAGGTTCGCATTGATTCCTTCAGCTTTTTTATTGATAAATCTAATATTATCGATATTATTAAGGGATAGATTGTTTATGCCGTCATTACAAGCCTGAGGATTTTCTTCAACAGCAATAACCTCTCTGGAGAATGCTGAAGCAGGAATACTGAGATTGCCTGCTCCAGCATATAGATCCAGTACCCTTGCAGGGTTGATGTTTTTTATATATCTTAAAATTAAGCCAATCATTTTCTGGTTTAATGACCAGTTTGACTGATAAAAGGTGCCTGCTGATACCCTGTACAGATATCTCAACCTTGTTATATCATCAACACCTATATCCATAGGAAGGTAGATATGTGTGTCACCATACAGTGTTTTAGAATTAAGTATGGCACCAGAGATATCGGAGCCTTTAAAGAGTTCAATCACTTCCTCTTCGTTTACAACATCAGCAATAATCCTGGCAACAATAGTATCTCCCTTCTGAAGGTGAATCTCCTTTATTCCTGTCAGTTTTTTTTCGCTTTTTAGCTTCTTAATAACCTGATTAATCTTGGGGTCAACTATAAGACATTCTTCAAACTCCACAACATCATGGGAAAGGGGTCTGTAGAATCCAATCCTGCCATCCCTTGAAATCTTCAGTTGTACCCGTTTCCTGTAATGCCAGGGGTTATCAATCAATGAAGCATCCAGGCTGATGTCTGATTTTGCAATTCTTCTCAGACAATCCAGAGTAATCTCTTCCTTGATTCGAACCTGTCTTTCATATGAAATATACTGATAATGACATCCTCCACAGATATCGAATACAGGACAGGGGGGAGTTATTCTGTCAGGCGAAACAGTTATTATATTCTTTACACGGGCTACCCTGTAGTCTTTCTTTTTCTCAACAACTTCAGCAACTACTGTCTCCCCGGGAATCGCACCCTTAACAAAAACAACTCCATCATTCTTACCCAGAGTATATCCACCATATAAAGGAATTACTGTATCGATAGTCATATCTACTTCTGCAGAAGTCTCCTTATAGTTTCCTTTAGTTCTGTAGTATCAGAGGATTTTACCACATAGGCCTCTGATGCCCAAACAGCAAAATCATCACGATAATCATAGGCTGTTGACATTATGATAGGTAATCGAGGGCGCATCTCCTTCATTTTACGCAGTACCTGAATACCATCCATGTCAGGCATAAGAATATCCAGTGTCACAAGGTCAGGCATCTCTTTTTCAAACAACTCAAGAGCCTCCTTGCCTGAAGACGCAACGACAACCTCGTAACCCTCTTCTTCCAGTTCCTCCTTGTAAAGCATCCTTATAGCAGGATCATCATCTACAACCAGAATCTTCATAATACACCCCCTAATATTTAATTATAACCAAAAGTTCTGAAACATTAGCTAAAATAAATATTAACCATACCCAACACCCTCTGCCAGTGGCAGATGAATATAGAAGGTTGTGCCTTCGCCAGGAGTACTTTTCACCTCTATTCTGCCACCATGTTCTTCTATAATCCTGTGGGTTATAGCGAGCCCAAGGCCTGTACCTTCAATCTTGGTGGTAAAGAATGGATCAAATATATAGGGAAGGTCCTTTTCATTAATACCAGGTCCCGAGTCGGTAATCTCTATTATACCCTCATTCCCCTGTCTGTATGTCTTAATGATTATTCTGCCACCCTCTGGTAAGACCTGAACAGCATTATTAATAATATTAATCAGAGCCTCTTTTATTCTATTATGGTCAACCTCAACAGAAACAGGCTCTTTATATTCTGTAATAATCTCTATTCCTTTTTTGTCTACCTCTCTAGTGAAAAGAGACAGTGTCTCATCTATTATTCTCTTCACATCAGACAATTCTTTAGACAGTCGAACCTCTCTAACAAAACCCAGGATATCCTTTAATATATGTTCTAATCTGTTCACTTCACGTGTAATTATAGAGGCGTATTCCTTGTATTGTCCATCTAATTTCTTTTCAAGTCTTCTTGAGAATCCTCCGATGGATACGAGTGGATTTCTTATTTCATGAGCCACCTTGGCTGCCACTTCACCCAGTGCTGCCATTCTTTCAGACATGGCAAGTCTTTCCCGCAGTTTCTTCAATTCACTTATATCCCTTACTATATGAACCGTTCCCATAAAGTTACCTGCTGTATCAAATAGAGGTGAAGTAGAGGTCAGAAATGTTCCTTTCCTATGTGGATCCTCAAACTCCTCTATATAGGCCTTCTTGTTCTGGACTGTCTTATGGTGAGGACATTTCTCATAGGGCCGATCCATACCATGAAATATTTCGTAACATTTTTTCCCGATAATCTCCTCTTTTGGTTTGCCGATTAAATCCATTACAGCCTTGTTAACATTTCTGATAGTATAGTCTTCCGTTGTAATATATAGCAGATCTGTTATGGACTGGAAAATATTCTCAAGCTCTGCCTCTGCTAACTTCACCTTCTCAAATAGCCTTGCGCTTTCAATTGCAGAGGCCACCTGATCGGCAAAGCCGGAAAGAAATCGCATGTCCTCTTCTGTAATGGGTTTTCTATTAAAATAATTGTCAACCCATATAGCTCCGATAACCTTATCTCTTGCTATCAGAGGCACTACAGCGTATGCATCAGAACCAAGCTGTTGAATGATAATTGGATCAGATAGTGGATCAGTTTTCGCGTCAGATACTATAACCCCTCTCCTCTCTCTCGCTGCAATGGACATTGCGGTCTGGGAATTTATATCAATCTCTATTCCTGTACTCAATCTGTCAAGAAAGGAATCCTTCCTGAGAGGCCCCGTCTCTATCTCACTAAGGATTTCTGGAAGTGTTTTCCTTTCAAGGGATAGCTGTTCCCATACCTGCCATGCTTCATCAGGTGATGCAGGGCCTACGCCCATTACACCTCTGAGAGTGTTCCTGTTCTCATCTATCAGAAAAAGGATAGCCCTGTTAAAACCAAGCCCATCACTCATTGTTACTGCTGTAAGTACCATCCTCAGAAGTCTTTCGAGCTCAAGGGTACCCCGCATCGCAGAACTTATGAAAAAGAGTCTTGAAAGCTCCTGATTTCTTCTAATTAGCTCCTTCTCCACCTTCTTCTTCTCTGAGATATCCCTTGAAATACCACTGATGCCTATGATTTCACCTGTTGCATCCTTGATTGGAGAAAGGGTAAGGCTTACCTCGATAATTCTACCATCCTTTGTTTTTCTGACCGTCTCGATATCTTTTATGGTTTCCCCCTTTTTTATCCTCTCAATGTATTGTCTCTCTGTCTCATAAAGGAACTCGGGCACAAATGGTAAAAATTTCCCCCTTGCCTCTTCTTCAGTAAACCCGTAAATCCTTTCAGCACCTTTATTCCATGATGTTACAATCCCCTCCAGATCAGTTGTTATAATCGCATCTGCTGAGTTGTCAATGATGCTTTCCAGGTAGTCTTTTGTCTGGGCAACCTCCTTGTACAGAGATAATATCTCCTCCTGGTATAAAACCCTGTCAGTTATATCCTGTATCAATACAACAGCCTCTGTAACTTCACCGGTTTCATCCTTTATTGGATAAGCACTGAGTTCTGCATAGTTGGCTCCCTTGTTTTGTGTAATAACGTTTATATCTCCTGTCTCAAATGTTAATTTTGCTACACAGTGTGGACAGAAGCCACCCTTCTCGTGAAGCAACTCTACAGCACTCTGTCCGATTATCTCTTCCATCTTCATTCCAAGAAAATCTTCCACATATCTGTTTACTGATAATATTCTGTATTCCTTATCGAGGGTCACAATACCACTCTGCACACTTTCAAAGAGGATGTCCAGCCGTTTCTTTGCCTCCAGGGCCTCCCTTTCCTTTTTTACCTGTAGTTCAAAAAGCCGTGCCTTTTCAATAGCAAGAGATATGATTGAGGCAAAACCTTCTGTTGTCAGAAGGTCATCATGATTGAATGTTGTTATTTCTCCTTCAGGTGTTTTTTTGTCATAAAGTCCAAGTGTCCCAATAATTGTATCTCCCAGTTTCAAGGGAACACAGATGACAGATTTGGCATGAAGCAAGGGGACCCTTGTATCCATTGGCATAGCAGATACATCCTCCACAAGCAGGGGATTACCAAACTCTGCAACCTTTCCTGCAATTCCTTCACCCACTCTCAACTTCATGCCTTCGATTGTTTCAGGAGAAATTCCATAGTAGGCCCTGATAATAAGATCCTCTCCCTCTTTGAGTCTTATAATACACCCCGTGGCATTAATAAGATGTGTTACTTCTCTTGCTACCTTATCAAGCAGAGCCTGAAGGTCAAGTACCGTGGTCAGTGTATTAGAAAGGTTGTAGAATAAGGTGATCTTGTGAAGCTGGTTAATAGTGGAGCTATAAAGTTCAATATTATCAATCACTGTGCTTATGGTATGAGAGATTATATCGAATAGATGGAGTTCATGTTCCTCAAAATACCTCTCTCTTTCATTTGCAATAACCAGGAGGCCGGTGCACAGATTGTCTCTGATTATTGGCACAACAACAAGTGTACTGACAGGTTTTATTGTAAATAAAGCATTTTCCGCTTCTTCATCCCTTAACTGAAGAGTTGCTGGACTATCAAGCAATTTCGTACAGATATCAGTTTGCTCTACAGGGATACTGCTGTTAAAAACATCATGATTTCTGTTTGTTGCTTTCAAAATAAATCTATTTCGCTCAGGATTAAGCAGAAATATAGCGATATGATCAATGTCGAATTTCTCTCCGATGCTCTGGGCAATCATGTAGATTGAATTTTCCATTTGAAGAGTGGAGCTTGCTACCTTGGTTATTTCGTAGAGAATCTCTCTTTCCTTGAGTCTCCTTTTTAACTCATTCTCAGACTCCCTTAGTCGTTCCAGAACCTTTAAAAAATGTTCTGCAAGCACACCGAACTCATCTGTTCTTCCAAAAGATGAAAGCTCCTTCAGTGTTCCACTTGATATTTTTTCAGTTATGGATAGTAGTTCCTTGAATGGTTTGTCAATTGACTGGGTTATGACAAGCCCCAGAAAGATTACAGAGAATATGGTAAACACCAAAATAATAGATACATAAACAGTAATTGTGGATTTTATGTGTTCAGCACTTATTATAACAGAATTTAATTTTCCAACTGATTCAGTACCGATTGATTCAATTGCAGCTATAACCTCCATTTCCTTATCATCAAAATCATTAATTAGGAAGAATACATCAACATTTCCTGTGGGTTTTTCATAAGAAAGGATATCCTCTGCTATTGACTTTAATGCCTGGAACTTTTTGCCAATCTCTTCAAGGCTTTCCTTTTCTATAGGAAATTCTCTTAGATTACCAAATGCCTTGTATACTGCTGCAAGATACTTGTCATAATCTCTAAGATATTTTCTGTCTTCTGTAAAAACCCAGTCTTTGATATTATTGGCATACTGGAGTATGCTCTTTTTTAATTCCTTTTGTACCTTATCAGCCTCTGTGGTAGATTTCAGGAGTTCAAGGCTGTCAGTAATCCTGTTCATTACATAAACACTGCCTGCACCAAAAAAGGATACAATCAGAACAAAGAATAATATAAAAATAAAAAGCTTAATTCTTATATTCATGTTTCCTCTTGACAGCCTCCTGGTATATCTGGATATATCTTCTGGCTGACTTTGTCCACGAAAAATCCCTTGACATTCCGTCACGAAGGATTTTGTGCCAGTAATTCTTTATGGTAAACACAGTAATGGATCTTTTTATACATTCAATAAAAGCTGACTCATTGTAGTCATCAAAAAGGAATCCTGTTCCCGTCTTTTTGATAGCATCATAATCCTCTATTGTATCTGCCAGTCCACCTGTGCATCGAGCTACGGGAACAGTGCCATATCTTAAAGAAATCAATTGCACAAGGCCACATGGCTCATATCTTGATGGCATAAGCATCATATCAGCCCCTGCATAAATCCTGTGAGCAAGAAATTCGTTAAAATCAAAATTAACAAATACCTTTTCAGGATACATTGTTTCTTTATCTTTTAACATTTGTTCAAAATGTTTATCCCCTTTTCCCAGTATAATTAATATAATCCCAAGATTAAGTATCTTCTCAATATTATTGAGTATAATCTCTATGCCTTTCTGTGAAGCAAGTCTTCCAATAAAGGCAAGTACTGGTGTATTCTTTCTATACGGATTTAGCTTAAGACTTCTGAGGAGATTCAGTTTACACAGTGCCTTCCCCCTTAAATTGTTAGCACCATAATGAGCATAGATATAAGGGTCTCTATCAGGTGACCATCTTTCATACTCGATACCATTTATTACACCATAAAGAGAATCTCTTCTCTTCCTGAGAATACCATCAAGGCCAAATCCATACTCACTGGTGGTTATCTCTTCTGCATACCGATTACTTACCGTAGTTATTATATCAGAGAAGACTATCCCTGCCTTAAGAAAGTTTATCCTTCCATAGAACTCTATTCCCTCTGGGTTGAAGAAGGAAGGACTTACACCTATGTTTTTGAGTGCCTCAGGTGGAAAAAGTCCCTGATACCCAAGGTTATGAATGGTTAGAACAGTTGCAGTATTTCTGAAAAAGGCATCTTCTCGATGTATTGTCTTCAGATAAAGCGGAATTAGTGCAGTATGCCAGTCATGCATATGAATAATATCGGGCTGAAAACCCATAGTTTTAGATGCCATAAGGGTTGCCCTTGAGAAGACAGAAAACCTTATATCATTGTCTTTATAATCACCCCTGCTGTCACCATATATACCGTCTCTCTCAAAAAGCGATGGTATATTAATAAATATAGTGTCTTTTTCATAGTTTGAATAAAGGTTGCACGTGTAGGTACTGGAATTCTGTCTTATTTCAAATCTTTTGCCTGTATTATATATATCTTTCTCTCTGATTAGCCTTTTATAATAAGGAAGCACCATAAGAACATTGATACCCAGTTTTTTTATCTCTTTGAAGAGTGCACCTGTAACATCTGCAAGCCCACCTGTCTTACAATAGGGAACTGCCTCACTCGTGACAAAGAGGACCCTCATATCTCTACCTCTCTCATATATTTTGCAGCATCTTCTGGTGGAGTAGGATTTATATAGAACCCAGAACCCCATTCAAACCCTGCTATTTTTGTCAGTTTTGGTACGAACTCAATATGCCAATGGTAGTACTCATTGTTTTCATCAGAGAATGGCGAGGTATGAAGTATAAAATTGTACGGAGGTATATCCAGGAGCTTGTCAATCTGCTTAAGCACTCTCTGGAGTATCTCGGCAAGTAATCCGAAACTATTATCCGGCGGTCGGTAGTGTGATTCATGACTTTTGGGAAGTATCCATGTCTCAAAGGGAGCCCTTGGTGCATAAGGTGCTATGGCAAGGTAGAGTTCATTCTGACATACAATACGCCTGCCATCGTCAAGTTCCTGCTGAATAACATCACAAAAGATGCACCGTTCTTTCATTTCATAGTAGTTTCTTGCTGAGTTCAGTTCCTCTCTCACAAGCTTTGGTATTATAGGCAGAGCAATCAGCTGACTATGTGTATGCTCAAGAGATGCTCCTGCAGCCTCACCTTCATTCTTGAAAACAAGAACATATTTGAGCCTTTTGTCGTTCTTTAAATCTCTTATTCGTTTGTAATAGGCCCAAAGTACATCTTCCACACCCTTTCTTGGCATGGTAGAGAGTGAGCTGAAATGGTCAGGTGTTTCAATTATGACCTCATGGGCTCCTACACCTGACATCTTATCATATATGCCCTCACCAAGCTTTTCCAGATTTCCGTCAATCTGCAGCGCTGGAAATTTATTGGGAACCACTCTGAGGGTCCAGTTACCAGAATCATTTCTGAAAGACATGATCTCATCCGGTGTTGTGTACTCGTTGCCAGGGCAGAAGGGACAGAATCCCGCGACCCTCCTCTTATGGGAAGGAGAGGCAAAATCTGAGGGTCTTTTTCCTCTCTCAATCGAAATTATGACCCAGCGCCCTACAATGGGATCCTTTCTAAGTTCGGGCATGAAGTCCTCCTCTTCAAATTTTTTATATATATTTTACACCATAGAAGACAAAATTTCATTGAGTAGAGGGTCAGGTCTTGCTTTTTGCCAATTCCCCTTCCTTTTTTACTATCCTGCTTATCCTTGAATAGTGTAGCCCTACAAACTCTGCTACATCTTTTTGGCTGTATCCATGCTTCATTACCGCCTCATATATCTTTCTTCCTCGTTTTGCCCTGTCTCTTAAAGTTTCTTGATCAAGCAAATCCTCAAGTAATGGCCTGCCTAAATGTCTCTGCCTACGTGGAATCTCCTTCAACTCCTTTTTATCCCTCATCAATCCAATAATCTCCTCCACAAACTCATCCC
>JALUSH010000050.1 GCA_027016675.1 Thermodesulfovibrio sp. | reverse complement strand
CCATATTTATGGATAGGGGATATTAATTTTGAACGGATTTGAATTTTGCATAAGATTTGCCATGGAAGGCAAATCGCAAAATTCCCTCGGAAACGGACAGGGATGTCCGTCGAGAATGAGACGAAAAATTAATACCTCCTATCCTTCAACTTATTATACTGCTTTATCGGACAGTATTGAAGGAGGTTTAAAATAATGTACAGAGACAAAAACTGTGGCGAGATATCAGAGTCTGATATAGGAGGTATACTTACCCTTTCAGGCTGGGTCTTTCGGTGGAGAGACCACGGAGGACTTGTATTTATTGACCTCAGAGACCGTAGTGGCATACTACAGATTGTGTTCAGCCCTGATGTATCGGCTGAGGCGCACAGGCTTGCCCATTCACTCCGTTCAGAGTATGTTGTCAGGGTAAGGGGTGAGGTGAGGAAGAGGCCTGAGGGTACAGAAAACCCCGATATCCCCACAGGCATGGTAGAGGTGTATGCAGATAAACTCGAGATCCTATCAAAGGCAGACCCTCTTCCCTTTATGATAGATGAGCCAAAGGAGGTCTCAGAGGCCCTGAGGCTTAAATACAGGTACCTGGATCTGAGAAGACAAGAAATGCTCGAAAACCTCATCATCCGTCACAGGGTTACGAAAAACATCAGAGATTACCTTGACAGAGAAGGCTTTCTTGAGATAGAAACCCCCATGCTTACAAAATCCACTCCAGAGGGTGCAAGGGACTATCTCGTGCCAAGCCGTATAAATCCTGGACACTTCTATGCCCTTCCTCAGTCTCCACAGCTTTTTAAACAGATCCTCATGTGCTCGGGTGTGGAAAGGTACTTCCAAATTGTGAAGTGCTTCAGAGACGAAGACCTGAGGGCAGACCGCCAGCCTGAATTCACACAGGTTGATATGGAGATGAGCTTTGTGGAGGTTGATGATGTTATTGGTGTGGTTGAGGGAATGCTCTCCTACGTATTTAAAGAAACCCTCGGAGTTGAGATAGAGTCTCCCATGGAGCGGCTTACCTACCACGATGCCATGGAGCGATTTGGTACAGACAAGCCTGACCTCAGGTTTGACCTTGAAATTAAGGAGATGGAAGACCTAGCAAGACAGGGCAGTTTCAAGGTCTTCCTCAATGCCCTTGACTCTGGTGGAAGGGTAAAGGGCCTCTGTGGCAAGGGACTCGCAGGGCTCAGCCGTAAGGAGATAGACCTTCTTACAGAAGAAGCACAGTCTTATGGTGCAAAGGGACTTGCCTGGATAAAGATAAAGGACGGTTTTGAATCACCCATTACAAAGTTCTTTCCCGAAGGTGTGCTCAGGGAGATGGCAGACAGGCTTGGTGCAGAACAGGGCGACATGATGCTCTTTGTGGCAGATGATGAAGAGACTACCCTAAGCGTACTTGGACGCCTAAGGCTATCCATTGCAAAGAGGCAAAACCTGATAAGGAACGGGTTTAGGTTCTGCTGGGTAGTGGATTATCCTCTACTGGAGTGGGATGAGGATGAGGGAAGATTTCAGGCAATGCATCATCCTTTCACCTCCCCTACTGATGAGGATATAGAACGTATGCTTAATGAAGATACAATCGACCATGAGGGCCTTTCATCACTACGGGCCAAGGCCTATGATATAGTGCTGAATGGCTATGAGATTGGTGGTGGAAGCATTCGTATCCATAGACCCGAGCTACAAAAAAAGATGTTTGAACTCTTAAGGATATCGCCTGAGGAGGCTCAGATGAAATTCGGCTTTTTACTGGACGCCCTCAGGTTTGGCGCGCCTCCTCATGGTGGTATAGCACTCGGGCTTGATCGTCTGGTGATGCTTATGGTCGGAGCTGAATCCATAAGGGATGTAATAGCTTTCCCAAAAACACAGAAGGCAGTGTGTCTGCTCAGTGGTGCTCCCTCACCTGTTGAGGAAAAACAACTGAGAGAACTTCACATAAAGCTTGATATAATACAATAAAAGGAGTTTTTATGACCGTAAAGATCAGACCATACGTAATAACAAGGGGGAAGGTGGTCTTTGACTACTCGGCCATGTATTGTGATACTCCTGAATCAGTGCTTAAAAGTCCCCTTTTTGAAGAGATTGTCAGGCGGTTTGTCGAAAGGATCGGCCGTAAGGGAAGTACATTATTTGCCTTTTTAACAGAAACACTTCCCTGGACTGAAAGGCAGGCAATTGCCGCAGAGATGATAAAGCTCTTCAGATTTTTGTTCAGTTACAATGCTGAGGAAGTTGCACAGATGAATGCAGAGTACAGGGAGATACTTTCAGATAAAGAGGCCTTGAATGAGCTGGTAGAGGAACTGTATAATTACTGGAGAAGGTACGAGAGATTTTTTTACCTGGAGGCACCAAGGAGGTCAAGATATTCAAAAAGCAGTATACATCATGCCCAGTTCATAAAGGCAAATGAAGAACTGAAAAACCTTGTGCTTTATGTATACCGACGGATCAGTGAGCATATCACAGGTGACAATCCAAGGGTCTACAGACAGTTGCCAGCTGGCGCTAATATGGGAATGCTTACAGAGCAGATCGACTGGGATTGTCCTGAACCCTACAGGGCACTCATGAACATACCCTTTATCAGGCTTACACTGATGGAACCTCCGCTGATTCTCTACCCTGAGATGAACAAAAGAAAGGGAAGGTTTGAGGAGGTGGAGGGGCTTCCTCCCGGAATATTCGAGATGGATAGACGGGAGTGGTTCTGCTTTCCTGCAAGGGTAGGAGATCTCACAGCCTTTATCTATTTCCATCAGGACTTTATATCCCTCGGGCTTTCGCTCAGCAACCTCTTTGAGATAGCTGATTATGAAGAGATCGAGTCGAAACGACCTGAAATAATCCTGATCTTTGGTGTTAAAGCCAGATTGCCGGGAAGAACCCTGTTTTTTGATGACAGAGAAAACAACATGATGGTGGGTCTTGTGGAACATCACAATGATGTGGACTATTTTGGTTATTTCAAGAAGATGACCCTGACCCTTCACAACATAACCATGATCAAGCGAGGAAGGATGCCCATACATGGTGCGATGGTGCTACTGAAGTTAAAAAGCGGAGAGCGTGCAAATATTGTTATAGTAGGTGACAGTGGTGCTGGAAAATCAGAGACCCTTGAAGCCTTCAGAACACTGGCAGAAGAGCATATCTGTGAGATGCGAATAATATTTGATGACATGGGTTCACTTGGGCTTGACAGATCAGGAAGGGTTGTTGGTTATGGTACAGAGATAGGTGCCTTTGTAAGGCTTGATGATCTTCAGCCAGGCTATGCCTATGAAGAGATTGACCGGAGCATCTTCATGAATCCTGACAAGACCAATGCCAGGCTCATAATGCCTGTAACACGCTACCATCATGTTGTCAAAGGATATCCAGTGGATTACATGCTATATGCAAATAACTACGAGGAGGTAGACCCTGAACATCCTGGGGTTGAATTCTTTGACTCAACAGAAGAGGCACTTCATGTGTTCAGAAACGGTGCCCGCCTCGCAAAAGGCACAACCGATGAGAAGGGTCTTGTCCATACCTACTTTGCTAACCCCTTTGGTGCACCCCAGAGGAGGGAAGAACATGAGAGACTTGCCAGAGAATACTTTGAGAGGATGTATGAGCAGGGAATACGGATTGGTCAGATAAGGACAAGGCTCGGTATTGAAGGTTATGAACAATTAGGACCCCAGTCAGCAGCCCTTGAGCTTTTCAGGGTACTGAAGGATAGCTAAAATCTGCTATACAATTTTCACAGACCATAAGAAACAACACCAGGATAATAATATTCACTCAGGGGGTTATAGATGAAGATACATATTGCTGATGGAGAGAGCTTCGAGGCAGAGGAAGGTAAAAATCTCTATGAGATTCTGAAGAAAAACAAGATATTCCTTACGGCATCCTGCGGTGGCAAGGGTTCCTGTGGTAAATGTAGGGTTATAGTAAAAGAGGGCTCAGTGAGGGTTGAAAGCTATGGAAAACTCACAACTGCAGAGCGAGAACAGGGAATTGTGCTTGCCTGTCAGAGTTTTCCAGAAGGTGATATAACCATAGAGATACCCATTGAGTCCATGCTTACTGTGGGTGACAAGATCGCTGTCTCACGCACAAGGGATCTCTTTGAACTGCTTAAATCCTACAAGGCTGATATCTCTCCTCTCATTTCAAGAACCAGGCTTACACTTCCGGTACCCACGCTTGATGACAATATCAGTGATCTTGAAAGACTGAAGCGTGGCATTGAGGAAAAGGGTCTGGCACTTGAGTATCCCTATCATTTTGTCTCAAACCTTTCTGATTCACTGAGAGAACATGACTGGAATTTCATTCTTTGCTACCAGAAGGAAAGCAATACTGCCCTGTCTATAGAGCCGCCAGTAGAAAAGCCCTGTTATCATGGTATTGCTGTGGACATAGGAACTACCACAGTAGTGGTCTACCTGGTTGATCTATGTGACGGCAGGGTGATTGATGTGGGCTCCACCTATAACTCACAGATGCGGTACGGAGATGATGTGATAACAAGGATTGTCCATGCCACAGAGGGTGGTGGACTTAAAGAACTACGGCATGCCGTAGTAAATGACATAAATGACCTTATCAGGCCTTTGACAGAATCACATGGGATAGACCATGAGGGTATTGAATCCGTTGTTGTTTCTGGCAATACAACAATGATCCATCTTTTCTGGGGTCTCAACCCTGCATACATAAGAGAAGAACCCTATATACCCACTGCCAATAGATTTCCTGTATGGCAGGCGCGTGATGCAGGAATAAAAATCAGAAGAGATGCCCCTGTCTATTCAGTGCCCTGTGTAGCAAGTTATGTTGGTGGTGATATTGTTTCAGGTGTGATTGCAACAAAGATGCACACCAAAGAGGAACTCTCCCTTTTTATGGATATCGGAACTAATGGTGAGATAGTTATAGGAAATAAGGACTGGCTGATGACAGCGGCCTGCTCTGCGGGTCCCTGCTTTGAAGGCGGTGGTATCAAGAATGGCATGCGTGCTACCAATGGTGCCATAGAGTCAGTAAGGATTGATCCAGAAACCCTTGAGCCAGAGTTTAAGGTTATTGGTGATGTCTTACCCATCGGAATATGTGGCTCTGGAATGATCGATGCCATAACTGAGATGTTTCTTGCAGGAATTATCGACCAGAAGGGCAGGATAAGGGATGACCTGAAAACAGACCGTATAAGAGAGGGAGAAGATGGTTTAGAATACCTGCTCTATTCAGGTGAAACCCACGACATTGTACTCACCCAGGTTGACATAGAAAACCTGATAAGGGCAAAAGGGGCTATATATGCTGGAGCTTCTCTTCTTCTGAAAGAGGTAGGGTTTACCTTTGATATGATTGAGCGGGTTTATATTGCCGGTGGTTTCGGTAATTATATAGATGTAGAAAAAGCTGTAATAATGGGAATGCTGCCTGACATCCCCAGGGACCGGTTCCGATTTATGGGGAATACATCAATAGCCGGAGCCTATCTATGTCTGATGTCTGAAGAGATGAGGAGGGAGGCCGAACGGGTAGCCTCAATGATGACCTATATGGAACTCTCCACAAAAGGGACCTTCATGGATGAATTCATGTCTGCACTGTTTCTGCCACATACAGAGATGGAACAGTTCCCCTCGGTAAAAGAACTGATCTTTAAAGAGAGATAATATGGAAAGTCTTCGTTTTAATGTGGGTGGGATGTACTGTTATGAATGCTCAATGGCATTAAGGAGGTTCCTTTGTTCAATCAAAGGAGTTGTTTCTGTGGATGTGGAAAATGAAGAAGTGGTTATAACCTATCAGCCAGAAGAAATAGACAGCGACGAGGTTGAAAGGATTACAAGGGAAAGTATTGAAAAGCTGGGCTACAGGGTTATTGATTAGAGAACATGAAAAAGCTTTGGTAGAAGTCCTACTATTATACCAGCCAGCACATAAAAAAGGATTGTTCTGTTATGCTCTCTGTGAACATCAGGCAAAAGCTCTGAAATGCTTATATGAAGAAATGTACCACCCGAGAATGCAAGAGCAGGAGTCAATATGGAAGAACCCAGAGAGACAGAGATATTGCTCACCACTGCACCCAGTGGTGTGAGGAGTGAAAAGAGAAGTATCATTACCACTATTTTCGTCTTTTCATAACCCCTTGAGAGAAGTATACTGCTCAGTGAAAAACCGATTGGTGCCTTGTGGATCATGATTGCAACGGCAATAAGTATTCCCAGAGAGGTGGAAGAACCAAATCCAACACCCATGGCAATGCCATCTACAAGGGCATGAAAACTGAATCCAGAATAGGCTATCATGCCTGAGGATGTATGTTCTCTTTCACAGGATAAATCAACACAGGAACCTGTGCGGGTGAAACCTTCTATAAGATAAAAAATTCCAAAGCCTGCAACTGCATAGAGATAGTTTTTTTCAAGCTCAGCCTCTGGAAGCATATGGGCAAGGGCAATAGTTATAAGAAGACCTGCTGAGAAACCATTTGTCAGTTTCAGACCTTCTTCGCCCATGCTTTTTCCGAGAAGATTTACAATACCTCCCAGAAAAGCAGCAAAAAATGCCAGTAATATTGCTATTATCAGTCCCAATTCCATGACAGATGAGTATAACCCACATCATGATTGTCAATCAACAGGAATATTCAATGATTTTTCAATTTAAAATTAAAGTTTTGAATTTTCTGCCCGATAATTATTAAAGAGAGGCATCTCTCAAAAAATCCATAAACAAGTAACTCTGGAGGTGTTATCTTGGATATTGCCACAATAATTGGGATAATTGGAGGGCTTGCACTTATAATTATCTCTATTCTTATGGGCAGTTCTCTCTCTGCCTTTATCAATATCCCAGGGCTTATGATTGTTGTGGGTGGCACTATAATGGCAACCCTGATTATGCAGAAACTCAATGTGGTACTTGGTGCAATTAATGTAGCAATGAACGCCTTTTTCGATAAAACCGAGCCACCAGATGTAATGATAAAGCAGATAGTTAACCTTGCTGCAAAGGCAAGAAAGGGCGGTCTTCTTGCACTGGAGAACGAACGGATAAGTCATCCTTTTCTGGCAAGAAGTATCCGTATGGCAGTAGATGGGGTAGAACCGCAGGAGATCATACAGACCATGAAGATTGAAAAGGCATCATTACATAAACGCCACGAGACAGGCCAGAAGGTCTTCCGGTTCATGGGTGCCACTGCTCCTGCCATGGGAATGATCGGCACACTGATTGGGCTTGTCCAGATGTTGAGAACCATGAATGACCCTTCCTCTATTGGACCTGCCATGGCTGTAGCACTTCTTACCACATTTTATGGTGCAGTACTTGCCTTTCTGATATTCAACCCCCTTGCCGAAAAACTGGAAGAACGGACCAAACATGAAAAGATCATCATGGACATTATACTCAGTGGCATCGAAGGAATCACCAAAGGTATAAACCAATCCATTCTGGAAGACAAGTTGATGGCCTATATAGCACCAAAGATGCGCAACAGGAGACAATAGGGATGGATGAAGAAGAAAAGACAGGCGGTAGTTCTGCCGGTGCACCTGCATGGATGGCAACCTTTGCAGACATGATGAGTCTGCTTCTGACCTTCTTTGTCCTTTTACTTTCCTTTGCTACAATGGACATTGTAAAGTTTCGAGATGCAATGGGCTCCATTCAGCAGGCACTGGGGTTTATGCCCACAGGTACAGGTCTGTTTCAGCACACCAACAAACCAACGGATTTTGAAAAACCCCTTGCCACGTCAGCGCTGAAAAACACAAACTACCTCATCCAGGAGGCATTGAAGGATATGGTAAAGGCCCATGGACTTCAGAGGGATGTGGAGATCGAAAATACAGCCCGTGGGGTTATACTCAGGGTAAAGGGACGGATATTCTTTAACTCAGGCACTGCTGAGTTAAAACCCCAGTCATACCCTATACTGAAGAAGATTGCCGAGGTAATGAAGAGATTTTCAAGCAGGGTCTCTATAGAAGGACATACCGACAATCTGCCTGTTAGTGGCAGGAGATATTCCTCAAACTGGGAGCTTTCTGCTGCAAGGGCTTACTCGGCACTCATGTTTCTTAAAGATCTGGGAGTGGATATAAAAAGGATAAATATTGCTGGTTTTGCTGATACCCATCCAATCGCCTCGAATAATACAGAGGAGGGAAGGGCAAAGAACAGGAGGGTGGAATTTGTCTTTTACGACGAAAAGTAATTCGAAAAGAGAGGAAAATAATGTCGTTAAATTGTATGACTCCTTGAAGTACAGGGGGTATGAATTCTGAGGGGATTTAAATTTTGCATAAGATTTGCCGTGGAGGGCAAATCGCAAAATTACCTCAGAAGCATGCAGGATGCATGCTGAGAATGAACGAAAAATTCATACCCCCTGTACTTGTATGTATTGCCTCAGTTTCTTAGCCAGATACTGCTGAAGAGGGGAGACGATTTAATATTCCTATGAGTTCCCCTAACTGGTCCTTGATAAAATAGTCAGCCTCTTTCAGCTTCTCATAGGGCCTGTATCCATACAGTACAGCCACCACCCTGACACCTGCTGCATGGGCTGCCTGGATATCAAGGTTGCTGTCACCAATCATTAATGCCTCATCAGGAGCTGCCCCGGTAAGTTCCAGTGCCTTCAGGATTGGCACTGGTGAGGGCTTTTTCTCAGGAGTACTGTCGCTACCAAGGATATGTTCAAAGTATACATCAAGGTGCAGTTCTTCAAGTAATCTCCTTGACAATGCCTCCCTTTTGTTTGAGACAACCACCTTCCTGTATCTATCCAGCTTCTCAAGCGTCTCTTTAACCCCACCATAGGGCATGGAATATCTGGTAAGATTCCTTGAATAATAATCAAGAAATCTCTTTATGGCCTCATCCCTGTACTGGATCTTATCTTCGAGAACCTTCTCAATAAGCCTTGTAATACCCTCGCCAACAAGCCCGATGGTCTCCTTTACTGTAATGGGTTCAATACCATAGGGTTCTATTGCGTAATTGATAGCCTCTGTAATGTCCTGTGAGGTATCAACAAGTGTACCATCAAGGTCGAAGATAAGGGTTTTAATTCTGCTGGTCATAGGAAATATTAACAATAGCACTTACTGAATTTCAAATGTTAGTATAACTAAATTAGTTCAAAAAGATTTTAATTTTGAATGAGATAAGAAAAGCAGGGTACCGAAGAAAAATAAAGCCCACACCTTTGAAAAATAGAAAAAACCTTCTGAAACAGGGGGCAGAGGTGGTTCATCAGGGCATTGATGCAATAGGATTTAAAATATTAAGACAACAGAGTTTTTTCAGCCTTAAGGTGATAGATAGGGTGCCCTGCCTTGTTATTAGTATTTATATTGAACAGATGTGTAAAATAATTAATACTCAAATCCAATTTAAGGATAGTTCGCTATGAACAAAGTAGAGAGACCTTCTGATATTATTAAAGAGATTATCAGGAACAAAGGCCCTGTAACCTTTGCTGAATTCATGGATATGGCCCTTTACTGGCCAGGTCTTGGCTATTATATGACTGAGAGGATTCCCTTTGGTCCAGGGGGAGATTTCTATACATCAGGGCATCTCAGCCCTGTATTTGGATGGATGCTGGCCCTGCAGATTGATGAAATGAGAGCCATGCTTGGTAATCCTGATGATTTTTGTATTATTGAGATAGGACCTGGCAGGGGGTTTATTGCAGAGGGAATCCTTCAGTACAGCCTTGAGCACCTCAAATGGTCTGAAAACTGGAAATATATTCTGGTAGAGAAAAATCCTGCCCTGTTAAGGCACCAGAGGGAATATCTTAAGAGGTTTCAAAATCATTTACTCTGGTACAGTTCCATTGAAGAGGCAGGTGTGGATAGGGCAGTAGTTATTGCCAATGAGGTATTTGATGCCCTTCCTGTACATCTTGTTCAATATAAAGGTGACAGATTTCAAGAAGTCTATGTGGGTTTAAAGGACAATGAATTACATGAAGAACTGGGCCCCTTAAGCAGCCCTGAAATTGCTGAATACATAAACCAATATTACCTGCCTTCCATTGAAGGATACAGAACCGAGATACCTCTTAAGTCAAAAGCCCTTCTTGAGAAGATCTTTTCTTCATTCAATGAGGTCTTTCTAATCGTTATTGATTATGGATGGTCAGGCCACGAATACTATGATGAGGAGCGTACACAGGGCACACTTCTTTGTTACAGAGGACATACTGCAAGAGACAATCCCTATGAAGCACCTGGCGAGCAGGATATCACTGCCCATGTAAACTTTTCCTATCTTAAAGACCTTGCAGAGGAGATGGGCATCAAGAATATCGGATTTGTACAGCAGGGTACTTTTCTGGTTTCCCTTGGTATTGATCGTGTATTATCAGAGCAGCTTGAGAAAAATCCCGCATTCATAAGAGAAATCCAGAAGATCAAAGGCCTCATCCTTGGCATGGGTGAAACACACAAGGTACTTATACAGTACAAGGGAAATAGGAATATCCCCGGGCTTAAAGGCCTGGCACTCCGCAACAGGCTCTATCTTCTCTGAATATCATTATATCGTATTGATTTTATTTTCAAAAAGATATAGTCTTTGTGTTTAGAAAGGTATGGAGCCTCTTCAGCGCCGAAAGCTTTTCCCTTCTTTCAACCCTTGCCTTATTGACTGCATCTTCCATAACCTCGATTGTTTTGTCATAGGTAGTTCTGTCAACAGGATAGGGAACGCCATCTTTGCCTCCCACTGCGTAACTGTACCGTGCAGGGTCTTCATAGCTCGGTAGGGTTCCATAAATCAATTCAGATATTAAGGAGAGTGCCCTCAGGGTTTTCGGCCCTACACCTTCTATGGACAGGAGATCCTGAAAATCCTCCACCCCTCTCTCATAGGTCTTCAAGAGAATGCTTTTGAATCTCTCCATTTTAATATCTGAGATCCTCTGGCTGTGCCTCATTGGCAGGTTGAGATGATTGAAAAGGCTGTCTCCTTCAAAAAGTTTTCTTAGTTCCTGCAAGGTCTTCTCGGGCTTCTCTCTGGCAAGCTCCACAATCACCCTCTGTACGGGCAGGCTCTCATGATGAACAAGATTCAGGGTCTCCACCTTCCTGTCAGCACATACAGCACTATGGGGCTCCAACACAAAGCTCTCCAGGGTTTCACCCAGCCAGTGGTAACGTCTTGCAGTATGATCTGCCTCTGACATCCCCTGCTGTATCACTGCCCAGTTGCCATCCTGATCAAGAAAGAAACAGTGATGATAGAGTTGATAACCATCCTGTACAGCAGCGTTGTCCACCTTTGCTGAGAGTTTGCTAAAAAGGACATACTGTTCCGCATTAAATCCATATCTTTCACCATATACCCTCAATTCTTCAGGTGTCTTTCTTGATCTTTTCCCTTTTCCACCTGCTACAAAAAATCCCAGTTCTGTCTCCATTCCCCTGATACCTTCCTTGATAGCGCCTGTTACAGTGGTGGTAAGACCGCTACTGTGCCAGTCAAAGCCAAGCACACAACCCAGGCACTGAAACCAGTATGGATCAGACAGCCTCCTCAACAGGTGTTTTGTGCCAAGCTCAAAAACAGTGGCTGTGATTATGGAGGAGGCAAGCCTTTTCATCCTGTGAAAAAGCCACAGTGGAGCCCTTCCGCCATGCAGTGGTAATGTGGCAATACCTGTTTTTTTCATGACATGGAACTCTTAACCGGAAGCTTCACATAAAAGGTGGTACCTTTACCAGGGGTGCTTTCACACCATATCTCACCGCCATGTTCCTTCACAATCCCGTGGGATATGGAAAGACCAAGTCCTGTCCCCTTGTCAAGAGGTTTGGTTGTAAAGAAGGGGTCAAATATCCTTGGTTTGTATTCATCAGGTATGCCAATACCATTGTCGTATACCTCTATCAATATAGCGTCTTCTTCGTTATTATATCTTGTCTTGAATCTGATTATCTTTTCCTCTTTCTTGCTCTGCTCAATGGCATACTCTGCATTGACTAACAGATTCATTATAACCTGCTGAATCTGTTGAGGATCAACATTGAGCATCGGAATGTTATCATATTCCCTGATCACCCTCACATTATTCGACCTCAGCCAGTATATTCTGAGCTCAATAGCACTATCAATAAGATCATTTATCTGGACAAGCGTTTTCTCAGGTGGTCTTTGACGGGAGAATGTAAGGAGGTTCTCGATTATCTTCTTGCATCTCTCTGCTGATTTGTAGATTTTGTCAAGCTCATTTCGTATCTTTTCATCCTGGATGTTCATTTTAAGAAGTTCGGTATAGCCAAGGATTCCTGTCATGGGGTTGTTAAGCTCATGGGCAACTCCAGAGACAAGCAGTCCCAGAGAGGCGAGTTTATCAGTATGATACAGTTGTTCCTTTAGTCTTCTGAATTCGGTTATATCCTTTATAGTAAACACCATACCCCTTTCATTATCCTCAATAACCACAGGAGCACCAGTTACAAGATATATTTGATCCTCACATGAAACCTCCTCTGTAAAGCGTCCCCTTCTTTTTCTTATATGAGGGAGCATACACAGTTTTATCCCTTCTGGTATGGCGTCCATCTCGAATATGTTCTCACCTGTTAATTCCCTTGGTGTCTTGTTGCAGACCTGTGAGAAGGCATTATTACATCTGATTATCACACCTTCCTCATTTACAGCAACAATCATCTCTGATATTGCATCGAAAGTGGATTTCCACAGTATTTGACTTCTTTTGATAATCTCAAAAAGTATACCGTTCTTTAATGAACTTGTTACTGATTCAAGGAATATTTCAAGGGAGCGTGTATCAAAATCATCGATACCCAGTTCATGATAGAAAAATAAGAGTATTACACCTCTGTACTTTTCAATAAGCTCCATGGAATAACAGATATACCCCCTTAGTCGGGACCCTTTTATTAATTCAAGATTATTCTCAACAGAGTAAAAGGTAATACCCTCACCACATGAATCTCTGAAACTCTCGATGGTCTTTTCATCAAGAGAGATATTCATCTGTGAGAGTTTTTTAACTTTATTGTCTTCATAGACACAAAAGATTGAGGCATCAGCTCCAGAAAGCTCCATTGCAGCATCCTGTACTCTGTCAATGATAAAATCAGGATCAAGGTTCTGATTGATTTCCTTTATAACACTGTTTATAAGCATGAGTTGCTCATTAAACCTGAATATCAGACGCTGGACCCTTTTAATCTCCCTGTCTGTTTTATATCTGTCAATGAGTTGTTTGTATATATGAGGTAATGCATTGAAAAAGCCTACATCCTTATAGACAAAATCATTTGCACCTGCCTTTATAGCCTCAACAGCGGTATTGTCATCTCCATGTCCTGTAATCATCACTACAGGAACTTCAAGACCGCAGTTTCTCAGGTCTTTAACGAAACTTATACCATCAGAATTTTCAAGTTTATAATCCACTACTACAAGGTCAATATTCTCTTTATCAACAAGAGACAGGGCATCGTGTGTGTCCATCCTGTGAAGGATCTCAATTGAAGGGTCAAACTTATGAAATGCATGCCTTATAAGTTTAGCATGATGAGGCTCGTCCTCTATCAACAGTATCTTACCCATGGCCTTTCAATAATTATAATTATACAATTTCAGGGTCTGTTTCAAAAACCCATGTTTGCCTTCTCGATTTCACCAGATACAGAACAACTAATATACACCATTTTCACATGATACGCTCCTGCACTAATAATTCCCCTCAACATACTCCCCATTTTTCAGAATAACAATATCGACCCTTCTATTCATTGCACGACCTTCCGGCGTAGTATTTTCCCGTATCGGCCTGTACTGGGCATATCCAGCAACTATAAATCTCTCAGGTGGGAGATGAAACCTTTCAACAAAAACCCTTAAGACTGCTATTGCCCTTAGTGCCGAAAGTTCCCAGTTAGATTTATACACAGCATTTGAAGGTGGAAGACTGTCAGTATGCCCTTCGATAAGTATCCTGTTCGGTATATTTCTGAAAATAAGTGCGAGTTCTGAAATACCTTTAATTGCATCCTCTTTGAGCATAGCATCACCTGGTTCAAACAGGAAACCTGCTCCAATGGATATTATCATTCCTCTTTCATCTCTTCTTATCATAACATTACTATCCATATTTTTCAGTGCTGACCTTATCTCAGCTTCGAGGTGTCCCAAGGAGTTATTACTGGAAAGCTCCGGTATAATCCTTCCTGTATCAATTACAGAGTCTGCCTTAAATGCCTTTTTCATTGACAGAGCAAACTTTTCAAGCTTTTCAGCATCAATAGCACTAAGTGCATACATAACAGCAAAGAATGCGAATAATAGTGTTATAAAATCTGCATAGGATATCACCCATCGATCCGTGTTCTCCGTATCTCTTCTGCGTCTCATTGTTTATCTCCTCTTATTCCACCTCTGCCATTGATAATAATCTCTCCTTTAGATAATGGGGGTGTATACCTGACTGAATGCCCGTGATACCCTCTGAAACAATACGGTAAAGCTGTGTCTTCCTGTAAAGATTGTTCTTTATCTTTTTTGCAATAGGCAGCAGTACAATGTTTGCTGAGCCCACTCCATAAAGGGTTGCTACAAATGCCACAGCAATACCCTGACCGAGTCGAGAAGGGTCTGAAAGATTCTGCATAACATGGATAAGCCCAATTACAGCTCCAATGATACCTGCTGTGGGAGCTATTGCACCTGCAGTCTCAAATACCTGGGCATGTTTTATTTTCTTCTCCTCAAAGGTGGAAATCTCTTCATTCATAACCTCTTTTAAAAAGTTTGGTGGCATTCCATCCACTGCAAGACCTAACATTCTTTTGAGAAAGGGTTCTTTTATATTACCTAAATAAGACTCCAGGGATACAATACCTTTTTTCCTGGAAATTGTGGAAATCAGGATTAGTTCTTCAATGATCTGATATAGGGAGGGATTGCTATTTTTAAAAAAAACTGTTTTTAATGACAGAGTAGCATCAAAAATATCTCTGAGAGAATAACTTAACAGAGTGGCTCCAAAGGTTCCTCCAAATACTATTACTGCAGCAGCAGGCTGAAGTATAAAGGATATCCTTCCTCCTTCCAGAACAATCCCAAACAGGATTGCAGCAATTCCTGTTATCAGCCCCAGAATACCTGATCTGTTCATAAATCACAGTTGTTCCCTTTTTATTCTGATTATCTCCCTTTGTCTTTTCAGGGTATATTGGATAATTTCTTCTCTGACCTCTTCGGTCATCTCTGCAAACTTCAATCCTACTTCATAAAGAACCTTTCCATCTCTTTCTATTCTATGTACACGGACGACCTCTCCAAAGGTTTGTATTGCAACAGGAGGAAAGGAGGGTAATACCATCTTTACCTCCACAATGTCTCCAATGTTAACCTCTTCCTCAATTTCAACTCGCATGCCTGATGCCGATAGGTTAACCTCCTGACATTCATCTACAGGTATTCCTTCCTGTTTTATGATGAGATGATTTATGAG
>JALUSH010000049.1 GCA_027016675.1 Thermodesulfovibrio sp. | reverse complement strand
ATGAACCACCTCTTCACCTCCTGTTTCAAAAGGATTTTTCCATTTTCATAGGTGTGGTGCTTATTTTTCTTCGGCACCCTGCCTTGTTTACAAATCTGAGATTATTTTGGACACCAGTGCTTCCAAATGGGAATTATAAGGAATAAAATTAGGTGGGAAATCTCAGAGTCTTGGATAAGATATTCCCAGGTGCTCGGGTATCTTACCATGATAGCTTAGCTTCCAACCTTCTGATACAGCACCCATATCAGATATTAGGGTTGGTCGCCAATACTACCATACCCTTTGACTTACCCACCTGTCTTCAGAGTAGCACAAAACATCCTCCATGTCAATACTGAACATTTGTATTGTAAAAGATATCAGGCAAGGATTTCCTCTATGACATGGCAGATCATTTCTTGAGTATCTTCTGGCAATTCAGGGTATATAGGAAGTGACAGAACCTCCTTTGAAATCTGTTCAGCAACGGGGAAGTCACCAGAGTGGTACCCTAAAAACCTCAGTGCATCCTGCAGATGCAGAGGAACAGGATAGTAAACAACAGAGGATATACCCTTTTTGTTGAGGTTTTCACGTAGTTTATCCCTTAATGGTGTTCTTATGGTATATTGATGATATACATGGTAATATCCTTCTTTTTCTACAGGACATGTTACTAAATGGGAGAGCCTTTCATAGTAATATCTGGCTTTCTCTCTTCTGAGTTCATTGTAGAGATCAATTTTCTTTAATTTTACCCGTAATATGGCAGCCTGTAATTCATCAAGCCTGCTGTTTAAACCAATCTTTTTATGTATGTATCCCCCGGAAGAACCATGATTTCTGATCATCCTTATTCGCTCAGCAATCTCATCATCATCAGTGATTACCAGCCCACCATCTCCATACCCACCAAGATTTTTTGAAGGATAAAAGCTGAAACATCCACAGGAACCGAAGGTGCCTACTTTGCGTCCCTTTATTTCAGCCCCAAAGGCCTGGGCACAATCCTCAACAACAGCAATGCCGTGGGCATCAGCAATCTCTACCAGTGCATTCATATCTACAGGATGTCCAAATATGTGTACAGGTAGAATTGCCCTTGTCTTCGGTGTTATACTCTCCTCGATCCTTTCGACATCGATGTTGAATGTATCAGGTTCAATGTCCACAAAAACCGGCCTTGCTCCCTGGTATATAATAGCCTCAATAGTGGCAAAGAATGTAAAGGGTGATGTGATTACCTCGTCACCTTCTCCAATCTCAAGCGCCTTAAGGGCCAGATTTAGAGCGTCAGTGCCTGAGGCAACACCTATTGCATTACGTATATTATGATAGGCTGCGATTTCCTTTTCAAAGCTCCTGACTTTTGGGCCCAGGATATATTTGCCACTTTCCAGTACATCTTTTACCTCTTCAAGGATTTCTCCTTCGATGTCCCTGTATTGTTTCATCAAGTCAATCATGGGAATCATAACCTATGTGTCTCCTTTTTTATGTGTTGTACCAAATGGGCATTTTTATAAACAAATGTAAAATCCAGAATGGTATTATACCAGATATCCCTTTATTGCTGAATTTATGTATTATTCGAGTTTAGTATTTTTTCAGATATTTCAAGTGCTACCCTAAGAGCTTCCCTGCCGTCTTCACCTGTAACACGTGGTGGTGTTCTGCTAATCACGGAGTTCACAAAGTCCTGCAGTTCTGTTTTTAAAGGTTCTGCATATGCTGGATTTATCACAGAGTGACAAATCTCACCACTACTGTCCCTGTAATGATGTACAATTTCACCCTTCTGGTAATCAACGATTATCAATCCAGAGTTCTGAAAGACCTTCAATACCCTTCGTTTTTCCGTTGAGAGTCTCCCAGCGGTAATCAGGGCACTAACTCCATCCTCAAACTCTATCCATGCCTTTGCAACATCAAGCCTGTCTGTAAGTATCTTCGCGCCTACGGCTTTGATGTTCAATACTCTTTTGTTCAACAGGGAAAGAATTATATCAATATCATGGATCATCAGGTCAAGTGTTACATCCACATCTGTGGCCCGTCCTAAAAAGGGTGATACCCTTTCTGATTCTATAAATCTGGGATTATCAATCAAATCCATAATAGTCAGCACAGCAGGATTGTATCTTTCAATGTGCCCTACCTGTAGTATCCTGTCCCTTTTTTTTGCCTTCTCTATCAGTCTGTCTGCTTCGTCAGTGTTTATGGTGAAGGGCTTTTCAACGAATATATCCTTGTCCTTTTCAAGACAGTCCATGGCAATGCTGTAATGCGTTGTTGTTGGTGTAACTATACTGACAGCATCTACTTCATTCAGAAGAGATTCATAATTACTGTATGCTGCACAATTATATTTCTCAGCGATCTCCTCTGCTTTTTTCCCGTCAATATCAGCCACACCAACAAGCTCAACACCATCTATCTCCGAAAAAACACGAGCATGATGCCTGCCCAGATATCCAACCCCTATTACTCCGACTCTTAAGTTCATGGATTTATCCAAGTCTGTTGCTGACCTCTATTATCTCTTGTAGCTTACTGTATGCGGCTCCTGAATCGATTACCTCCTGAACCATTTCTGCAGCTTCTCTCAGGTCATCTGCCCTGTTTGCAACAACAAGCGTAGCAGCAGAGTTCATTATTACCACATTACGTCTTGGCCCTTTCTCCCCCTTGAGTATCTTGATTGTGATCTCAGCATTCTGGCTTGCATCTCCTCCGATAATATCTTCCATAGGTGCCCTTTCGAATCCAAAGTCCTCTGGCGAAAGTATAATATTGTCCACGCTTCCTGATTTCAGGTAGCTTACCCTTGTGCCATTGGTAATGGTTATCTCATCAAGTCCATCCTCACCATGGAAAACCATTGCCTCTTCAGCGCCAAGTCTTCCAAGGACATGGGCAAGAGGCTCGGTAAGTCTGTCTGAAAAGACACCAAGTATCTGTCTTTTTGCTCCAGCAGGATTTGTTATGGGTCCCAGTATATTGAATATTGTTCTTATGCCCATCTCGCGTCTTGGCCCTATGGCGTACTTCATTGCAGGATGAAAAAGCGGCGCAAAAAGGAATCCAAAGCCCGTTTCAAAAAGGCATTTTTCTACCTCTTCTGGCTTAAGGTCTATCTTTACACCAAGTGCTTCAAGCAGGTCAGCACTACCAGAACTGCTTGAAACAGAACGGTTACCATGCTTTGCAACAGGCACTCCACAGGCACTAACAACAATAGCCGTTGTAGTGGAGATGTTAAACGTATTTGCCATATCGCCACCAGTTCCGCAGGTATCAACAACACCCTCAGGGGCATTGATTCTGGCAGCCTTTTCTCTCATCACCCTTGCAGCACCCGTGATTTCATCAATAGTTTCTCCTTTTATTCTCAGGGCAGTAAGAAATGCACCAATCTGTGCATCAGTAGCACGACCTTCCATAATCTCGTTCATGCACTCTGTCATCTCCTCCTCGGAGAGATTAATGCCCTGCACCAGCATATTTATCGCTTCTTTAATCATGTCTCTCCTCCCAGAGAGGTGAATTTATTTTCAGGAAATTCCTGAGCAGATCCTTGCCTACAGCTGTAAGGATTGATTCTGGATGAAACTGAACCCCCTCGATTACATACTCTTTGTGTCTCACTCCCATGATTTCACCTTCCTTTGTCCATGCAGTGATGTATAAACAATCAGGCAGGGTTGATTTGTTAATCACTAAGGAGTGGTATCTTGTAGCTTCAAAGGGGTTGGGAATACCTTCATATATAATCCTGCCATCATGGTATATTAGTGAAGTCTTTCCATGCATTAGCCTCGGGGCATTGATAATTTCACCACCAAAGGCTGCTCCAATACTCTGATGACCCAGGCAGACTCCAAGAATGGGCTTTTTCCCCGCGAAATGTCTGATAACCTCTACTGATATTCCGGCCTCTTTTGGTGTGCAGGGCCCTGGAGATATCACTATACGTTCAGGTGCGAGTTCTTCAATATCTTTGATGGTTATCCTGTCATTTCTGAAGACCCTGACATCCTCGCCAAGTTCACCAAAGTATTGAACCAGATTATATGTAAAGGAATCATAATTATCAATCATGAGAAGCATTAATAACCCCCTATTGATTCAGCCATTTCTACGGCCTTCATCATACCCATTGCCTTGTTAACAGTCTCTTTATATTCCATCTCCGGGATAGAATCTGCAACTATACCGGCTCCTGCCTGAATATAAAGTTTATCCCCTTTAATAATTATTGTACGTATAGTGATACAGGTATCCATATTACCTGAAAAACCAAAATAACCAACTGCTCCTGCATAGGGACCTCTCCTGACTGGTTCAAGTTCATCTATGATCTCCATTGCCCTTACCTTTGGTGCACCTGTTACAGTGCCTGCGGGGAAACAACTCCTGAAAAGATCAAAGGCATTGAGTCCATTTTTCAGAGTGCCTTCCACATTTGAAACAAGGTGCATAACATGGCTGTAGCGTTCAACGGTCATTAATTCCGTGACCCTGACGCTGCCTATCTCAGCTACCCTTCCCACATCATTTCTGCCGAGGTCAACAAGCATGATATGTTCTGCTATCTCCTTTGGATCTTCCCGGAGTTCTTTTTCAAGGGCTTTATCTTCATGTTCACTTTCACCTCTTTTTCTGGTTCCGGCAATGGGTCTCAATATTATTTTGCGACCTTCCAGTCTTACAAGAATCTCTGGAGAGGAGCCTACAAGTTGCATCTCTCCTGTATCAATGTAAAACATGTATGGTGAAGGGTTTATTACCCTTAAAGCCCTGTATATATCAAAGGGGTCAAGAGTACATGTGGTCTCAAACCTCTGAGAGAGAACCACCTGAACCACATCCCCTGCTCTTACATACTCTTTTGCCTTTGATACCGCCCCTTTAAAGGCGGCCTGGGGACCAAAGGAGGATATGAAATTTTTATCCTCTATTGTTTTGTTCGAGGAGACCTTCCTGACCGTGGAAGACAACAGGCGCTCAATGGTTTCATCAATCTTTTCCTTTGCCTCATTATATGCTCTATCAGCGCTATCCTTTATATATGTGGGTGAGAGTATTTTAAGTTTATGAGTTAGATTATCAAATATGAGGATAATGTCAGGTACCATGATAAACATGTCTGGCAGGTCAAGACCTGGTTTTTCTCTTGATGGAACCCTTTCAAAGAATTTAACCATATCGTAACCTACATAACCCACGAGACCACCAAAGAATCTTGGCATTCCCTCGAGTTTTACAGGGGTATATTTTTTGAATTCCTCTTCAAGTATCCTGAAGGGGTCATCCACCTGAAGGGTCTTCTTGTTCCCGTCGCTATTAGTTATTGAAACCTCATTGTCTGTTGCCCTGATAGTTTTACTTACTGATATGCCAATAATGGAGTATCGCCCCCATTTTTCTCCACCTTCTACGCTCTCAAGCAGAAATGAAGGTGTATCGTAGAGCTTTAGATAGGCTGATACCGGTGTTTCAAGGTCAGCAAGAATTTCTTTGTATACAGGGATTATATTGCCCTTATCAGATAGTCTTTTATAGGTTTCTAAATCAGGATACATCAAAATATTTTATCTGTTCCATAAGTATTTTAGCAAATGATAATAAGTACCGTAAATTGCCTGTAGGAAACAGAGCTATGTAATATAACAG
>JALUSH010000048.1 GCA_027016675.1 Thermodesulfovibrio sp. | reverse complement strand
GAGACCATGGTGGAACTGATGGAGTGCCTCAGCAGTGGTGACAACCCTGAGAAGGTGAAATCCATTGCATTCTGGAGAGATGGAAGGGTAATAGTCACAGAGCCAAGGCCCTTCATCAGGGATCTTGACGGTCTGCCCATGGCATGGGATCTGATAGACTGGCCCATATACAGGTACAAGACCATGGAGGGCTCCACCCTTGCCATAGTCAGTTCTTCAAGGGGATGCAATCAGGCATGCAGCTTCTGCTCACAGCAGAGGTTCTGGCAGAGGAAGTGGAGGGCAAGGAGTGCCGAGGGCCTTGTGTCCGAGCTTGAATATTTAAGGGATACCCATGGGGTGAGTGTAGTGATGCTATCAGATGAGACACCCACGCTCTCAAGGAACCGCTGGGAGAGGATACTTGATCTGCTGATAGAGAGGGATGTAGGGGTAAAGATACTGATGGAGACGAGGGTGGATGACATAATAAGGGATGAGGATATAATGTGGAAGTACCGTGAGGCAGGGATAGATCATATCTATGTTGGTGTTGAGTCCACCTCACAGGAGGTGCTTGACAGGTTCAACAAGAATATAAAAGTAGAGGAGTCAAAGAGGGCGCTGGACCTGATAAATGAGTATGATATAGTTTCTGAGACATCCTTTGTTCTGGGTATGCCAGATGATACAGTGGAGAAGATACGCTCTACAGTGGAACTTGCCAAGTTCTACAACCCTGATCTTGCCTTTTTTCTTGCCATTGCACCATGGCCCTACTCAGAGATTTATCCTCAACTGAAAGGCCACATAGCAGTGGATGACTACAGCAAGTACAATCTTGTGGAGCCTGTGGTAAAGCCAGATAGTATGACCCTTGAGGAGGTATTTTCAGAGCTTGGCAGGGCGTCGAAGGAGTTTTACATGAACAAGATGATGAACCTTGGCAGTATGAGTTCCAAAAAGCGAGAGTTCATGATAAAGGTGATGAACATAATAGCCACAAGCTCCTATCTTGCAGATGCCATGAAGGGTGAAATGCCCGAGGCTGTCAAAAAGATGTTAGAGATGGTGGGTACATTTGATTGACTAACATGATCTGGGTGTGTGAAATTACGTAACACAGCGTGAAATCCCGCAGAAAAGAGAGGTCTGGTTTGAAGGACAGATGTCTTAATCCTCTACAAAGGAAACAGTCAATTGCTCAGTAACCAATTAATTCTCCATCAAGCATATACTTGATCAGGGTCAACCTCTCCTTCAGTGGCATTTCAAAATAAAATGTGCTCTCCATCAGGATTCCAATCAGTTCTCTTATCTTTGCCTTATTCATCATCATCATGACTCTCCTTAATATTTTATCGGACATTTGTTGAGCAGACTTTAGTATACAACTCAAATCAGTGGTTAAGAAGATCTGTACCACCAGATTCCAGGATAAATTGCTGGACTGTTTTTAAAAGGAAATGTTATTATATTTTTTGCTAATTTCTTGAAACTCAAAAACTCAAAATTCATAAATCAGAGCTCTGAACTTTTGTTCTATCTTGCCCCCTTAGCTCAGTAGGATAGAGCACAGGATTCCTAATCCTGGTGTCAGAGGTTCGAATCCTCTAGGGGGCACCATTCAATAACATGTAAGACTATAGACAGGTATTTCTTAATTAAATCAGATC
>JALUSH010000047.1 GCA_027016675.1 Thermodesulfovibrio sp. | reverse complement strand
ATATTAATACTTATATCTTCAGAACATAATATCTCAGCCACACATATATCATGGAAAGAATAACAGTGAGTATCATGATGGGCATGCCATATAGCATAAACTTGAGAAAGGTAATCTTTTTACCTGCCCTTTCAGCCAATCCTACCACTATAACATTTGCAGAGGCTCCAATTGCTGTACCATTGCCACCAAGACAGGCACCAAGGGCCAGGGACCACCACAGTGGCATAAGTGCAGGATTGTGCAGCAGTTGCAAACCATGAAGGTTGGGCCATAACTCCTTGGCCATATCTATGATAAGAGGATTCATGGTGGCCACATAGGGTATGTTATCCACAAAGGCTGAGGCAAAGGCAGAAAACCACATAACGAGCATACTTGTAGCAAACATGTTGCCATGAGTTATTTTAAGCACCTCCGTTGACATCCATTTGATAAGACCCACCTTTACCACACCACCGATGATTATAAAAAGCCCCATGAAGAAGAAGATGGTAGGCCATTCCACCTCAGCAAGGTAATGATGCGGATCGTGGGTGCCTGAAAGAAGCAGCAGAAGTCCTGCACCAAACAGTGCTACAGTGGCTGGCTCATAGCCAAGCATCCCATGGAAAACAAAACCAAGTATAACAACCCCTAACACAAATAGCGATTTTTTCAGCATCACAGGATCCTTGATGGCATCCCGTTCATTCATCTCAAGCACACGTCTTTTAAGTTCAGGTTTAACATGTAGTCTCTTTCCGAATATAAGTTTCAGCATCAACAAAAAGAATACCATTATCACTATTATTGCAGGTGTAAGATTATATATAAAGTCCATAAAGTTGAGCTTTGCCTTTGAGGCAATCATGATATTGGGTGGGTCACCTATAAGAGTGGCAGTTCCACCAATGTTTGAGGCAAGCGCCTCTGCTATAAGATATGGTACAGGATCAACCTCAAGTGCATCAGCAATGAGTAAAGTAACAGGCGCAAGCAGTAGCACTGTGGTTACATTGTCAAGAAGGGCACTCAGTACCGCTGTTACAACAGCAAAGATTGCCATAATCCGGAAAGGTTCACCCCTGCCCCATTTGGCACTTTTTATGGCAATGTATTCAAAGAAACCAGTGGGTCGCATAAGATTTATAATCACCATCATGGAGATAAGAAGAAATATTACGTTCCAGTCTACTCCAAGCTCTTCTACATGAAATGCCTCATACTGCTCAAGTATCTTCAACACAAGCATAAGCGCTGCACCCACTATGGCTACTATGGTCTTGTGAATCTTCTCAGACACTATAATCGCATAGGCAAGCAGAAAGATTGCCGTTGCCATCCAAAATGTACTGTTCATTACAACCTGTTGAGTGGTCTCTGCTACTGCCTCATGTGTCATCTTATTCCTCCTTCTCCAGTAGTGTCTTTACAAGGGCATAATATAAATCCCTTACATATACTATCCCTACTACTTTCCTGTCCTTACCCACTACCGGTATCCTCTGAAGATTTTTCTTTACCATTATATCAGCACATTCCATTAAAGGAGAATCCCCTTCTATCGTGATTACCTCCTTCGTCATGAATTCCTTAACCTTCTTGCCCGCCACCTTCCTTGCCATCTCCTCAAGCATGCCATCCCATGTGAATTCACTGAGCTCTGAATAACTCATATAAAAGGGTATTATGGTCTTCAGAATGTCTTTAATGGATACCATACCTACAAGATTACCACCTTCGTCTACCACTATCATCCCCTTTACCCCTACCTTGCTCTCGCCTCTCCTGGCTACACGCATCCTGTTTACCGCCTCCTTTAATGTATCATCAGGCGATAATACATCTATCACCGGCTCCATTATGTCCCTTACCTTCACGGTCTCCTCCCAGGTGTTATTTATTGCAACAACCATGTTGTAAGATGAAACTGCAGGATATCATAATACTAACTGTTATGGGTAGTCAATATCAGAGTAATTTTTTCTTTTAATGGAGAGTTAAATAATAATTATGGTCTTGTCTTAGTCTGAGGCTTCAAGGTAGGGAATTTTGCGATTTGCCGTCTGTGGCAAATCTTATGCAAAATTCAAAACCCTTCAGACTCCACTACAGCACTGCTCATCCCCAACAGGCAGAGGGAGGTGGTGAAGAAGACCATGTAGCAATACCTACAGTATCTTACACCAGGATTTCTGTTTTTCACCTGAAGGCTTAATAGACTCTGTTCTTTTATAATTTAAATCCCATTGCATTAATGGGATGATGAACCACCTCCCTCTGTCCCGAAAAATCAGGATTTTTCAGGGAACCCTGCCTGTTTATGAAAAACTGCAAAACTCCAGTTCTATTGTTTACATTCTTCTTTTTTTACAATAGCTTCTTTTATTGATAAGATATTTCTTGGGGGAATTCATGTTTAGAGTGCCCGTTGATTAATGGTATGTATGTAATGTTATACTGCTATAATTATGGAAAGCTACACGGGCAGGCTCTCTTCGGCACAGGTTATGGTGAGTGGATTTGTGGGTGTTATAGCGTTGGGTACAGTGCTTCTCATGCTTCCCTACTCTACTACCCATGGTATAAGCCTCCTTGATGCCCTTTTTACATCCACATCAGCAGTTTGTGTAACAGGTCTTATAGTAAAAAACACCCCACAGGATTTTACTCTTTTTGGCCAGATTGTAATAATGTTGCTTATACAGGTAGGTGGCCTGGGATATATGTCCATGTCCACCATGTTAGCCCTGTTAGCTGGTCGCAGGATCGGCCTTTTTGAAAGAATGATGATAAAGGAGTCTCTCAATATTACCACTCTTGAAGGGGTTGTTCGCTTTATGAAAAGAATGTTTATATTTGTCTTTACTGTTGAACTTCTTGGCACCCTGGTTTTAGGTCTGGTATTTACAAAAGACTTCAGCATATCTGATGCATTTTTTTATGGTATCTTCCACTCTATATCTGCCTTTAATAATGCAGGGTTCAGCCTTTTCTCTGACAGCCTTGTCCGTTACAGAAATGATATACTTCTTAATCTAACAGTAATGTTTCTAATTATACTGGGAGGAATCGGATTTGTGGTAATGGATGATCTCTTTGACAATATCAGACACAGAAAAAGGCTCATGCAACATACAAAAATTGTTATTGTAGTTACATTCATATTAATATTTGGTGGTGCTGCAATTATCTTTTTCAATGAAAGGCACTTTTTCTTCTCAGAATTGAGTTTGAAAGAAACCATGCTCTCCTCTCTGTTTGCCTCAGTAACAGCACGTACTGCTGGATTTAACACCATCGATTACTCCATGCTTCAACCTCAGACGCTCTTTTTCACAATAATATTAATGATAATAGGTGCCTCTCCTGGCAGCACAGGTGGTGGTATCAAGACCACTACATTTACAGTTGTGCTTATGCATATATGGACTACAATCCGGGGAAGAAAGGACACGGTTATATTCAAAAGACGAGTGCCAGAGGTGCTTGTTTCAAGAGCACTTGTGATCATGGCACTCGCAGTATTCTATGTAACTATAGTTACTTTCATTGTTGAAGATATAGAGCATACAGGGTTTCTGACCACCATGTTTGAGGTAGTTAGTGCCTTTGGTACGGTGGGACTTTCAGTGGGAAACGGTGCTTCCTTGAGCCTTGTAGCTGGATTTTCTGTGCCCTCAAAGATTATTATTATAATTACCATGCTTGTAGGTCGTCTGGGGCCTCTTACACTCTTTATGGCACTGTTAAAACAAAGAGAGGAAAAGATACGATACCCGGAGGGGAGGTTGATGATAGGATGAACAAACACTTTGCTGTCATTGGACTTGGAAGATTTGGTTCTGCCGTAGCTGAAACACTCGCAAACTCCGGTGCAGAGGTGGTTGCCATTGATAGAAGCGAATCCAAAGTAAAAGCACTTGCTGACCTTGCAACAATTGCCGTTGAACTGGATGCCACTGATGAAAAGGCACTCAGAGAGGCAGGCGTACAGAACGTGGATGTAGCAGTTGTTAGCATTGGAGAAAACATCGAGGCAAGTATCCTTGTTGTAATGCTTCTAAAGGAATTAGGAATAAAGGAGATCGTGGCCAAAGCAGTGAATGATCTTCATGGTAAGATTCTCACCCACATCGGAGTTAACAGAGTTGTTTATCCTGAAAGAGATATGGCAAGACGGGTTGCCATGTCTTTAATCAAGCCCGAATTTCTGGAGCAGATCGTTCTGTCACCCGAGTATAGTATTGTTGAAATGCCAGCCCCTGCATTTACATGGGACAAGACAATACGAGAATCAAACCTGCGTGCTGACTATGGGATAAGTATTATTGCCGTAAGAAAGCAATATTTTGTAGAGGGAATAAAAAAAGAGACCTGGAATATTAATCCATCACCTGATGATATCATCAGTAAAGATGATGTACTGGTGGTTCTTGGCGCCAATAGTGATATAGAGAAGCTGAGTTAGTCAGGAAACAGCTTCTCATGCCCTCTAAAATATTCTTTTGAAAACCTCTGTAACAGGTATCAACTAAAACCCTATTACATAGTACCTGAGCCACACATAGATCATGGATATAAAGACTGTTAAAAACATGATTGGAGCCCCGTACAGAACAAATCTCATAAATGATATCCTGTGGCCAGCTCTTTCTGCCAATCCTACCACTATAACATTCGCAGAGGCTCCTATAGGGGAACCGTTTCCTCCAAGACAGGCACCAAGGGCCAGAGACCACCACATTGGCATAAGGTCTGGATGCTGAAGCAGTGCAAGTCCTGTCTCTCCAGGCCAGATCTGCTTTGCCATATCTATTATAAGAGGATTCATGGTAGCCACATAGGGGATATTGTCCACTATTGCCGATGCAATTGCAGAAAACCACATTACTATCATACTTGTGGCCAACAGGTTACCAGCTGTAATGTCAAGCACCTTAACAGAAAGCCACTTTATGAGTCCCACCTTTACCACACCACCGATGATTATGAAGAGTCCAATAAAGAAGAATATAGTAGGCCACTCCACCTCAGCAAGGTAGTGATGCGGATTGTGAGTGCCTGAAAGAAGCAGCAGAAGTCCTGCACCAAACAGTGCTACAGTAGCAGGCTCATAACCAAGCATTCCGTGGAAGACAAAACCTATAAGCACAACGCCTAATACAAAGAGTGACTTTTTAAGCATCACCGGATCCTTAATAGCCTCACGTTCATTCATCTGCATGATTCTTTGCTTCAGTTCCTCCCGTGTTTTGAGTTTCCTTCCAAAAATCAATTTCAGAACAATGATAAATACCACCATAATTACAATCACAACTGGTGTAAGATGATAAATAAAGTCCATAAAGTTGAGCTTTGCCTTTGAGGCAATCATGATATTGGGTGGGTCACCTATAAGAGTGGCAGTTCCACCAATGTTTGAGGCAAACACCTCTGCCAGGAGAAAGGGTATGGGGTCTATCTCAAGGGCATCAGCAATAAGGAAGGTAACAGGTGCAATCAGTAGCACTGTGGTTACATTGTCAAGAAGGGCACTCAGTACCGCTGTTACAATGGAAAGCATTGCCATAACACGAAAGGGTTCACCTTTTGCAATCTTGGCACTTTTTATGGCAATGTATTCAAAGAAACCAGTGGGTCGCATAAGATTTATAATCACCATCATGGAGATAAGAAGAAATATTACGTTCCAGTCTACTCCAAGCTCTTCTACATGAAATG
>JALUSH010000046.1 GCA_027016675.1 Thermodesulfovibrio sp. | reverse complement strand
CTTGTTCAGATGGACTCTTCACAGCACAGGTGGCTTGAGGAGGTAGAGGAGCCCTGGTGGCTTGTAGCAATGATAGATGATGCTGAAGGGTATGTATATGGCAGATTCTATCCCAGGGACAGCACATGGGCAAATATGGAGGTTCTGAAGGAGTATATAAAGCGAAGGGGTCTTTTTATGGCCTTGTATGTAGATAGGGCCAGTCATTTCAAGACAACAAGGCATGGGGGAGTTCATTATGAAGTATCAGCGGAGCAGGCTGAAACACAGATTCAGAGAGCACTGAGGGAACTTAACATAGAGGTGGTATATGCCAACAGTCCTCAGGCCAAAGGAAGGATAGAAAGACTATTTGGTTTTTTTCAGGACAGGCTGATAAAGGAGATGCAACTGAAGGGGATAAAGAGTTATGAGGAAGCAAACAAGTATCTGGAGGAGGAGTTTCTTCCCTGGTACAACGACAACTATACCCTATCGGTTGAGAGTGTTTATATGGAATTAGAGAAAGACAAGGATCTTGATCTGATATTCACGATAAGGCATGAGAGGAAGGTAAACAGGGACAACACCATAAGGTTTCAGGGGAAGGTTTATCAATTGGTTCCAATGAATGGTGTAAAGGGATATTCTGGGAAGTGGGTGGAGGTCTGTGAGCACAGAGACGGTAGAATGAGTGTTCTTTATGAAGGTAAAAAAATCTCCTATGTGGAAATAACAGAGGAGGGCTATCCTATAGAAGATAATACAGGAATCTTAAATCAGAGACAATACTTTCCTGATAAAAGGAAGAAGAGAAGTTGGAAGCCCTCAGAGAATCATCCTTGGAGAAGATATGACAAAATTAAAACCAAAAATGTGACATTTCAAACTGGGAATAACATGTGACATTGACATTAGTAATAACAATCGAATCTTAAAGGATGGATGATGCTCTATAAGTATTGTTATAATAATCAACCATGAAAAGGGTAATTACAATTGATGGTCCCTCCGGTGCAGGGAAAAGCACTGTTGCAAAAGAGCTGGCAAAAAGGCTGGGATTTGAATATCTTGACACCGGGGCCCTGTACAGGGCTGTTGCCCTTTATTTAAGAAAAAAAGGACACGATGAATCTATAACTGATGATAAGCTCGGAAGTGAGCTTAAAGAAGTTGAGATTTCATTTGAAAAGGCAAGGGTATTTTTAAATGGTGAGGATGTATCTGATGCCATTCGCACCCCTGAGATAGGACACTATTCTTCTGTTTTTTCAGCCCGTCCTGTGGTAAGGGAATTTCTGTTAGGACTTCAGAGAGAGTTTGCCACAACCCATGACACAGTAGCAGAGGGACGGGACATGGGAACAGTTGTGTTTCCAGGAGCTGATTGCAAGTTTTTTCTTGATGCCTCCACAGAGGAAAGGGCTCGACGCAGGTTTTTGCAACTCAAAGCCATGGGAAAGGAAATCACAGAACAGGATGCATTAAAAGATGTGGTTGAACGCGACAGGCGTGATTCAAGCCGTGATATTGCACCGCTTAAAAAGGCGGATGACGCCATTTATGTAGATACAACGAAGTTAAGCCTTCGGGAAACTATAGATTTGCTATACCATCATATAACGAGCAGGTGCGGAATTAAAGGCTCAGACAGGTAAGGATGGATAGGTATTGTTATTATATATTTAAGGTGT
>JALUSH010000045.1 GCA_027016675.1 Thermodesulfovibrio sp. | reverse complement strand
TTACAGACATAGGCGTTCAGGGTATGACCGTTATAGAGGTAAAGGGATTCGGACGCCAGAAAGGACATATGGAGGTATACCGTGGCGTTGAATATGAGGTCAGGTTTTTGCCGAAGGTAAAGGTAGAGGTAGCAGTACCAGATGATAAGCTCCAGGAGGTGGTGGATGCTATACAGCAGGCAGCCAGGACAGGTGAGATAGGTGATGGAAAGATATTCATATACAATATTCAGGATGTAGTAAGGATACGCACAGGAGAGAGAGGAGAGGAGGCGATATAGGGATTTATGATTTATGATTTGGGATTGCAGATTTAAAGCTAAATGTAAACTTAGGCCCTGACCTAATGTTGGGGAAGTACTCAGGTAATGATATAGAAAGCAAAACAGGAGGATGGCAAGATGTCTGTTTCAAGGAAAAGGAGTATAATTACAGGCTTATGTTTATTTTTACTGTTACCTTCAATAGCGGTTGCCTCGGAGGGTAAGATTGATGCAGGAGACACGGCATGGATGCTTGTATCCACAGCCCTTGTGATGTTGATGACCCCGGGGCTTGCCCTTTTTTATGGTGGAATGGTGAGGCGCAAGAATGTACTGGGCACCATTATGCACAGCTTTATTGCACTTGCAGTAATAACGATCCAGTGGATTCTGATAGGATATACCCTGTCCTTTGGCCCTGACATTAATGGAGTAATAGGTTCTCTTGCATGGTTTGGTCTCAAGGGTGTGGGAGTTGAGCCATCCCATTATGCACCTACAGTTCCCCATCTTGCCTTTATGATATACCAGGCAATGTTTGCAATAATAACTCCGGCACTTATCAGTGGTGCCTTTGCTGAAAGGATGAAGTTCTCTGCCTATCTTCTTTTTATTTTGCTCTGGTCCACCTTTGTTTATGACCCTGTGGCACACTGGATCTGGGGAGGGGGATGGTTGAGTAAGCTGGGTGTACTTGATTTTGCAGGAGGAATGGTTGTTCATGCCACAGCAGGAATCTCCGCCCTTGCCGCTGCCATAATAGTGGGGAAGAGAAAGGGGTATCTTCAGGAACCAATGACACCTCACAACCTGCCAATGACCGTGCTTGGAGCTGGTCTGCTCTGGTTCGGCTGGTTCGGATTCAATGCTGGCAGTGCCCTTTCCTCTGGTGGACTGGCAACAGTGGCACTGGTTAACACCCATGTGGCAGCTGCCTCTGCAACGCTCACATGGATAATTGTAGAATGGCTGAGATACGGTAAACCCACCATGTTTGGTGCTGCCACAGGCTGCATCGCCGGGCTTGCCACTATCACACCTGCAGCAGGTTTTGTATCGCCCACGTCAGCATTTCTCATCGGGATCGCCGCAGGTATCGTCTGCTTTATGGGACTGAAGGCCAAAGAAAAGGTTGGGTATGATGATTCCCTTGATGCCTTTGGAGTTCATGGCATTGGAGGGATTTTTGGCACTTTAAGTATAGGCCTCTTTGCAACTACTGCCATTAACCCAGGTGGTGCGGATGGAATGCTGTACGGTAAAGCACAACTAATGCTGGCACAATTAACCGGTGCAGGTGCGGTTGCATTGTACTCCCTTGTTGTAAGTATAATAATCCTCAAGGTAATCGACCTGTTAGTTGGTTTAAGGGTGGATGAGTCATCAGAGGTTCAGGGTATTGATGTCACACAACATGGCGAAGAGGGATATTTCTTTTAGTATTTGATATCAACACGGTCCGGCAAAAAATTGAGGTGTCATTCTGACGGAGGTCAGAATCTTAAATAAAGATGCTGAAACAAGCATGTCCTGATGAAGAGCAGGATTAGGCATGACATTTTTACCGGACACCACTGATTTGATATAATACTGCAATGTCAATACAATATTACAAACAATGGAAGGAGTCTGGTAATGAGTGTGCTTATTATTAAGAACATTCCCATGGAAGGCCCTGGAACCATTGAAGATTATCTCAGGGAAAAGAGGATTCCTTACAGGGTAGCTGAGTTCTCAAAAGGCGATAGACCTATCACTGTTGATGATTATACGCATCTTGTTATCATGGGAGGCCCCATGGCTGTTTATGAGATGGACAGATATCCTTATCTGAAGGATGAGGCAAAACTGATAGAAGACTTTGTAAAGAAGGGCAGGGCTGTGCTTGGTGTATGTCTTGGCGCACAGATGCTCGCCCATGTACTTGGTGCCAGGGTTTATCCAGGAGATGTAAGGGAGATAGGCTGGTACAAGGTGGAACTCACAGAGGAAGGTCTGAAAGACCCTGCCATAAAGGAGCTTGAGATAGATGGCTCTGGCAGGGCAGAGGTGTTTCAATGGCATGGTGATACCTTTGATCTTCCTGAAGGTGCCAAAAGGATTGCATCTTCAGAGGCTTATCCAAACCAGGCCTTTGTATATAACAACAATGTATATGCCTTGCAGTTTCATATAGAGGTGACACCTGAGATAATAAGGAAATGGTTTGAACATGAAGAAGACACTGACAGAGCCCTGCAGATGGTCAGGCATGCAGAGGAAATATTCAAAGATTATCTCCAGAGGGCAATGGGCTTTTACAGGAGTTTCTTTCAATAATACTTCATGAATCATCAGAATAAAGTATCACCAGTTCCTTTATGTCCCTGATCTCCATCTCAGCACGGCCATGGTTTTCTCTGATATATCCCTTTACCTCTGCTACCCTTCCCCAGTACTTCATCTCAATATCTCTATAATCTCTGGTTGATACAGGCAATACCACAGTAAAGTTCCTTGGGTTGTATATATCATCTTCACTGTTGAAGTAAATCCTCTCGCCTGCATTGTGAACCTTTTTTATCAGAAACCTCACCTTTCTCTTCTTACCGATGTATTTTATGGCATCCCAGGAACATACCACAGTATCTGAGATACAATTGCTGATGCGAGAAAGACTCTTTGCATAGTTACCAAGCCAGATTCCGTACTTTCTGTCATCCCAGAGACCAACCCCTTCCTCCATGGCTTTATGCTGAAGCCTCCTGAACTCCTCCATATACTGGAAAGGTAACTGAACAAAGACAAAACCATAACCCATACCCACAATCTCTTTATTGACAAAAACCTTATCTACATAGACATACCGAAGGAGCCTGTTGTACCTGTCCCTGTTTATTGTTCTGTCTCTGTCTCTCCTGAGACAGACAAGTTTGTTCTCTACAAGTCTTTTCAGAAACTGTTTTGCCTCAAGCCCATAGAACTGTACAGGTCTTCTTGGGTCAGCACTTTCAGGTGTGTCTATACCAAGGAGCCTGATACGTTGTCCATTCTTTAACACAAAGGTATCACCATCAATAACCCTTGCTACCTCCCTGTACTCACATCTGTTTGATGTCAGTGCAGGTGAGGGAAAGAGCAATAGCAGCAGTATCAATAGTACAGACACCATCTACCTTACGGTCCAGCAGAGCTTTTTCTCTCTTGCCTCTTCAACCTCCAGCCGCTTTTTATCAAAGCCCTTTTTGCCCATCATCCCATAGGTGAAGTTTTTTCCTTCCTCCACGCCTGGCTGGTTGAATGGATTGATGCCAAAGAGGAAGCCCACAAGGGCTGTTACAATCTCAAAAAACATGAACAACTGACCAAGGTGATAGGCATCTATATACGGGATGTCCAGGGAGAGGTTGGGCCTTGAGGCCCTTGCAAGAGACAATTCTGTTGCCTCTTCTTCTGCCTTTATCAGTTCTGACAGTGTATGTCCTGATAGATAATTAAGCCCTTCCATATCCTCGAAGACAATGGGAATCTTGACATCAGTTCCATAGTCTTCAATCCGCAGAAATACAACCACCTTGTCTTCCGGCCCCTCCATCCAGAGTTGCAATTGAGAATGCTGATCAGTAGTACCTATTGATGGATAGGGGGTAAGACCAAGCCCCAACTTACCAAGACTCTCTGCCCATAACTGACAGAACCACTCGGAAAAGGACTTCAGCCCGTCGGCGTAAGGGATAATAACATCAATTGTCCTGCTGTTTTTGGTGCCCTGCAGATATAATACAGAAGCCATCAACAGGGCGGGGTTTTTCCAGAGTTCCTCTTCCACACACCTGTCTCTTATATCCCTTGCACCCTTCAGAAGTTCCTTACAGTCAACACCAATCACCTCTGCTGTAAGCAGCCCCACAGGACTTAACACTGAATATCTACCCACCACACCAGAAGGAATATCAAGGGATTCAAGCCCGTACTTCTTTACTATCTCCCTGAGGTTTCCCTTCTCAGGGTCTGTAGTAGCAATAAACCTCTTTGCACTCTCTTTGCCAAGGGTCTTTTCCATCTCTTCCCACAGAATCATGAAAGATGCTGCTGTTTCAGCAGTACTGCCAGACTTGGTAATTACATTGACAAATGTCTTTTTCAGATCAATCAGGGAGAGAATAGAAGACAGGGTCCTGGGATCAACATTGTCGTATATGAAAACACGTGGTTTGTGTTTCAGGTTATGGAAAGGACTGAGGGCCTCAAGAATCGCCCTTGGACCAAGGGCAGAACCTCCTATACCCAGGAGTAGAAAATCCTCTGCTTGGTTCTTTATATCCAGTGCAATCTCTTTGATCTTTTCAGTGTCCTGCTCAGGCAGATCAAGGAAAGCAAGCTCTGGCCACTTTCTGTTCTTTATCTGGGAAAGGGCATCCTTGATATCCTGTCGTAGCTCCTCTAATTCCTTTTCTGTTAATCCCTTTTCGCCAATTACCTCTTCCATTACATTTGCCATATTAAGAGCTATCATGATGACCTCCTTTTAAATAATTCTAAAATACTAACCACAGAGAACGTCTTTTTATTCAAAATCCCCCTTTCCTTTCCAGTATGGGTTCATCAAATCCTCGAAAACACTGATTGCAGCAATAGAGCCCTGACCCACAGCTGTTACAATCTGCTTTATTCCACCTGTTACATCACCACAGGCATAGACCCCTGGCATGGAGGTTCGCTGTCTATCATCAACCACTATGTATCCATCATCAGTAAGCTTCAGTTTGAGCTTCCTGGCAAGACTGTTTACAGGTTCATACCCTATGGCTATAAATACTCCATTCACTTCCATCACATATGACTCCTTCTTCTTGAGATCTCTTAACCTTACAGCCTTAACCACTGCTTCTCCCATGATCTCTTCAACTACTGTATTAAAGAGGATGGGAATCTTCCCCTCTTTTATGTTCTCCTGTAGCCTTGCCTCTGCCCTCAGGGTGTCTCGTCTGTGGACAAGCGTAACATCCACTCCTATGCTGTTTAAATAGAGTGCCTCTGTTACCGCTGAATTACCTCCTCCCACCATTATCACCTTTTTTCCATCCTTAAAAAAATACCCATCACAGGTAGCACAGTAACTTACCCCTCTCCCAAAAAATCTCTTTTCACCTGGTACTCCCAATCTTCTATGTTCTGCTCCAGTGGCAAGGATCACAGCCCTTGTTTCATATCTATTTGAAGATGTTTTTATATTGAATAGCCCCTTTTTAGTCCTTCTTATCTGGAGAACCTCCTCACCCTGGTGTATTTCCGTGTACTGCAGTGCCTGCTGAGCCATCATATCCATAAGGACCTTGCCTGGAATCCTTGTATATCCAGGATAGTTTTCAACCACAGGCGTTACTGCCACCTGTCCCCCAATACTACCCTTTTCTATTACCACGGTTTTAAGCCCTGAACGCTCTGCATAGATTGCAGCAGTCAGGCCCGCAGGGCCTGACTGCTGCAATCTATGC
>JALUSH010000044.1 GCA_027016675.1 Thermodesulfovibrio sp. | reverse complement strand
CCTGATAGGAATTGGTATAACATTTGCTGTAATTTTATTGAAACTTATCAGAAATTAACAATAAAATTACAAACGAAGTTGCTATTATAAAATAAGATAATCATTATAAATTCAGGGGAGTGATTGATTGCATAAAGGAGGTCGAGGCTCGATACTCATTATAGATGATGAGCCCTATATAGTATCCTCTATAATGCAGTATCTCCATAATAGAGGATACTCGGTTGTAGGTACAACGGACCCTGAAGTGGTTGAGACTCTTATGGAGGCGGGAATATTCAGGTTATTGATTGTGGATATAAAGATGGAAGGCATTGATGGAATCTCTCTAATAAGGAGATTAAAGAGAAAGGGATTCAATATTAAGGTGATATTCATATCTGCACTTGTGGATGAGTATGCTGAAGCTGTTGATGAGGTGGAGGCTGATTGCATCATTGAAAAACCCTTTAATTTACAAGAGTTATCAAAAAAGGTTCGAGAGTTACTGATTAATGAAGGGAATATTTGATTTTGAGAGTCTACTTGAGGAATCTGTAAGGGTACACGGACATCTCTGTCCTGGGCAGGTACTTGGTGTAAGGATGGCCATATACGGGCTTGAAAAGATAGGAATCAGTGATCCTAAGGGTACTGACAGGAAAAAGCTTTATCTCTTTGTGGAGATAGACCGCTGTGCCACAGATGCACTTCAGTCTGTTACAGGTTGTAGTCTTGGAAAGAGAACAATGCGTTTTATTGATTATGGAAAGATGGCAGCCACCTTTGTAAACCTTGAAACAGGTTGTGCTGTGAGGGTTGTGGCAAGGGAGGAGGCACGGCAGAAGGCAAGGGAGTATTTTCCTGACTTAGAAGATAAATATCAATGCCAGTTAGAGGCATACAAGATAATGCCTGATGAGGAGTTATTCTATCATCAGGAGGTTAAGGTAAAAATTCCACCAGAAGACCTGCCAGGAAGACCTTTAAGAAGGGTTCAGTGTTTTGTCTGTGGTGAGTATGTACAGGATATGAGGGAGGTGATGAGAAATGGAAAGACTCTATGTAGAGCCTGTTCAGATGGAGGAGGATATTACAAAATTGAGGACATGTCTTGTAGTAAATGACCATGTCATACCTTTGAATGAGTTTACTCAACTGTATATAAGGAATGTTTTAAGGGCCATAACAGCAAGCCTTGGATATGAATCCAAAAAGGTACATCTCTATATAGAATCTGGAGATATTAAGCTTTTTGCTGATGATAGGCTGGTTCCAATAAGAAAGGAGTTTGTGAAGCTGCTTATAGAAAGCACAATAAAGGGGGTGCTTTCTCCTCTTAAAGGTATATTCTGGCTTGAGAGGATAAGTATAGTAACGGATTAAAAAATTTATATCTCGTTATGCAATCCTGTCATAACGAGAAGAGGCTGAACTCTATGACCAAAGATATGAAGGTGAAATCAAAGATATGGATAGAGGTGGATGGAGAGCCTGTTTTTGGAAGGGGAAGAAGGTTTCTTTTGCAGGCAATAGACAGATATGGCTCCATAAGCCAAGCAGCAAAGGAGATAAATATATCCTATCGTAAGGCATGGAGTTATATAAAGGCAATGGAGGAAAGGCTCGGGATTAAATTGGTAAACAGACACACAGGCGGTCGTGATGGTGGTGGAGCTACACTCACTGACGAGGCAAGGAAGTTTCTGAGAAGATATGAGATGTTGGAGGAGGGTATAAGAGAGATTGTGGATGAGAGATTTAGAGAGATATTTGGGGAAGGGGTGAATGGATGAAGAGTATATTGTGGGATATATCAGGAGCATTTGGTGATATAGGTGTGCTCTTTCCAATTGCTATTGCCCTTGTTGCAAAGAATGGTTTTAACCCAACGGCACTATTTTTGATGGCAGGACTTTTTTATATCCTCTCTGCCTTTTACTTCAAGGTCACCATGCCTGTTCAGCCTCTTAAGGCAATGTCTGCTATAGCAATTGCCACGGGACTAAACTATGAAATAATTAACGCTGCTGGTATTACGATGGGCATTATCCTGCTAATTATAGCCATTTCGGGGTTAAGCATCAGACTCGGCAGTATCTTTCCTGTATCTGTGGTAAGAGGAATACAGCTCGGATTGGGGATGATACTAGTTAAGAGATCATTAAGTTTTATAAATAATGATCTTTACATTGCTATCTCGGTGGGGATACTCCTTGTTCTGGGTATTTTTTTAATAAAACGGATACCACCACTGATTCCCATATTAATACTCGGAATAGCTATATCTCTAAAGAAAATAGAAATGACATCAGTTGGTCCTGTACCATTGAAGCCTCTAATACCAGATATAGATAATCTCTGGAAGGGTTTTATACTCCTTGTTATACCCCAGATTGCTTTAACCTTTGGTAATGCAATAGTTGCAACAGAGGCAACCGCAAAACTACTCTATGGTAAAAAGGCAGAGCGGCTTAATCTTAAGAACATTCCATTGAGTATGGGTATTGCAAATGTCGTTTCGGGTATCTTTGGTGGAGCTCCCATGTGTCACGGTTCTGGAGGGCTTACAGCCCATTGTAAATTTGGAGCCACCAGCGAAAGATCAGGATACATTATTGGTGTTACGCTTATCCTATTAGCCCTTTTGCTTGGTAATTCAGCATTATCTATGATCGCTGCATTTCCAGAGGGAATCTTAGGGATACTGCTCTGTTATGTGGGTATACAACATTCTCTTTTTATAAAAGACATCCTTAATGACAGACAGGCAATGACTATTGCATTAATGGTTGCTATACTGGGTTTTATGACAGGCAATCTAACGGCAGGTTTTATTTCGGGTATTGCGATGCACTATTCCTTTGAAACAATTACAAGGACAATTGAGTATTTGAAAGAATAAGGTAGGAGGTATCTATGTGTGAAGTTGAAGGCTTGAATATGAAAAACAGGTCAGGTGTTAAGACCATTCCTGTTACTGAGGCAATAGGCATGGTCTTAGCTCATGATATCACAGAGATAAGGCAGGGAGAGTTCAAGGGCAGGGCATTTAAGAAAGGTCATGTAATAAGAGAGGAAGATGTATGTCATCTTCAAAGACTTGGTAAGGAGAGGCTTTTTGTATTGAATATTACCGAGGATGAAATGCATGAGGATGATGCAGCCTATCAACTTGCCAATGCCCTGATGGGTGAAGGGGTTGAGATACAGGGTGAACCGAAAGAAGGAAAGATAAATATCATTGCTTCGCGAGATGGGCTTTTGAAGATAGATGCAGGGCGTTTAAAGTTGTTTAACATGCTTGGTGAGGTGATGTGTGCAACACTACATAGTAATACCCTTGTAAGAAAGGGTCAGATAGTGGCAGGTACAAGGGCAATACCCCTGGTGGTGAAGAAAGCAGTAGTGGCAGAAGCGGTAAGAATTGCAAAAGAAGAATGGGGTGACATGGGCAATCGGGAATCCTTGAACCCTCGAACCCTGGAAACACTTCCATCTGGTGTTATAGAGGTCAAAGAACTGCGCAGGCCAAGGACAGGAGTGGTAATTACCGGCAACGAAATCTATTACGGCAGGATAAAGGATGCCTTTGCGCCAATAATTGAGAGGAAGATCGAGCAATTTGATGGTGATATTGTTGGCATATACTACGCACCTGATGATGCCTCTTACATAGAGGCAAGGCTCAGGGAACTCATTGAAGCAGGTGCTGATTTATTGATAACCACTGGTGGAATGTCAGTTGATCCTGATGATGTTACAAGATTTGCCATCAGAAACCTTGGAGTAAAAGAGATGTACTATGGTTCAGCAGTGCTTCCTGGAGCAATGTTTTTAGTAGCATATATTGAAGAGTCAGGAGTAAGAAGTAAAGAGTCAGAAGGAGATATAGGTGAAAGAGTTTACTCAACACTCAACACTCAGCACTCAACTCTAATTCCCGTCCTGGGTATTCCTGCCTGTGGAATGTATCATAAGACTACCATCTTTGACCTTATACTTCCAAGGCTTCTTGCAGGTGAGTATATAGGTAGAGAAGATTTAGCAGAAATGGGACATGGTGGACTTTGTCTTAACTGTAAAGAATGTAGATATCCAAAATGCCCCTTTGGAAAATAGATCAAAGGAAGCTACTTATCTTTTAAATTCAATAGGTTTTAATTATTCACCTTCTATTATAGAACTTTCTTTCAATGCTCTAACCAGTCGTGTAATAAATTCATCTGACAGCCAAAGGTTTTTATATAAACCTTTTTCATTTAACCTCACTGTTTTTTAAAGAAATTTATTTTGTCCTCTTTCAGGATTCAATCGTTATACCAGAGATTTGATATACAGGACTATACAAATTATTATCTCAAATCAGCGATACTAATGGCAAATTTGGTGTTAGGCATAAGCCACCTCCACTATGATGTCAATGAGAATCAATCAAAATAGCAAAAGGTAAGACCAGATTTGACTGACTGGAATTTTTCACTATCACAAGACATATATCCACTGGACAGAAAATTCATTTCAGGTAAAAGATTGAACTTATAGAAATACTATAAAGACCCACTCCAGCTAATCTGGATTACATAGAGAACAGTACACAAAGGTAACGAGGTATGTCGTCCCATGTCTTTATCTCCATTTGACAAAAGGACTTTATTTTACTTAATTTAGTTATAAACCCAGGGTAAGTGTTTTCTGGATAAATAGAGAAATGGTTCTTGGAAGGTTTTCATACAAAGGTAAACTTGTAAGTGGTATAGTTGAAGGTAGAACTGTCCGTATCAGTTCAGGAAGACACAAAGGCAAGAGAGTCCCTTTAGCGAAACTGAAGATCCTCACTCCCTCAAGGCCAACAAAGATCATCTGTGTGGGACTCAACTACAGAGACCATGCAGAGGAACTGGGTATGCCCATTCCTGAAGAGCCTGTGATATTCCTCAAGCCATCATCCGCCTGTCTTCCCCATGGTGAGAATATAGTGATTCCTTCCATCTCGCAAAGGGTGGATTACGAGGCGGAACTTGCTGTAGTCATAGGACGAAAATGCAGAAATGTCTCTCCTGAAGAAGCTCTAAATTATATACTTGGTTACACCTGTTTTAATGATGTTACAGCAAGGGACCTTCAGATGAAGGACGGCCAGTGGACCAGAGCAAAGAGTTTTGACACCTTTGCACCCTTTGGTCCCTTCATAGTCACACCTGATATGGTGTCCCAGAGGATGGAGGTAAGGCTCTATCTTAACGGAAAGTTAAGGCAGAAGGGGAGTACTGAAAACATGATATTTTCTGTGGAGGAGATCGTCTCTTTCGTCTCTCAGGTAATGACCCTTCAGAGGGGAGACCTCATAGCAACAGGCACCCCGCCAGGAGTTGGCCTCCTGAGCCCTGGAGATGAGGTGATGGTGGAAGTCACTGGAGTTGGACGACTTGTAAACAGAATTGTATCATATTAACCTTATACCTTCCTTTTCTACACCTCCAGAAGATGAACAGAGCAGGATATGCAGGGATCAAAGGCACGGACAAGCATCTCCAATGAAGGAGTCAGTTCCCTGACGCCTTGCTCAAGAAGCTTCCGGGCCATACCCCTGAGGGTCCTTTCCATTTCTGAGAGGTTAAGCGCCGTGGGAGTGACTATATCTCCATCAAGGACATAGCCTTTCTCGTCAATACTGTATCTGTGAAGCAGCAGCCCCCTTGGCGCCTCAATGGCTGCCACACCTGTACCAGCGCCAGGGGTGAAGTCCACAACAATCCCATCCTCTGTAAGGCCTGTATTGTGTAACTTC
>JALUSH010000043.1 GCA_027016675.1 Thermodesulfovibrio sp. | reverse complement strand
ATTTCATGTTCTTTTTCCTGAAAGATGATAAGACGACTGATATGGTGATGAAATCAAATATCATGGAGGTTCTAAAAGCAATACGTTTTCCTTTCTGAGAATCCATTTGATTATACTTTGTCTGGACAGGCACGAGAACCTGTTGAATAAAAAACTTTGAACATCTTCGTGGTAACTGTCTCCATTTTAATAACTGTTCCCCGAATATTCCCTGTGACTCATGTTTTCTGTCAGCAGTTTACAGTGTTCCGGTAACCTTGACACATGATGTAACTTTATGATACTTTAGCATATTGTAGAAACTTCTTGAAAAATAAGCATAAACAATGAACATGTCCCTCTGCCGGAGTGGCGGAATTGGTAGACGCAAGGGACTTAAAATCCCTCGGGGCTTAGCTCCGTGCCGGTTCGAGTCCGGCCTCCGGCACCACACACGTCCCGGTCAGAGGAGTCCAGGGCCACAGGAAATGTTATAGCTCATCCATGAACCATCTGTCACTTTTGAGTATTGTTATATGGTCTTCTTCACCACCTCTCTGCCTCATCCACTCATCCACCCATCAACCCATTCACTCATATACTGCTCCCTGCTTACTGCCCACTGTTTTATTTTTCTTCAACACCCTGCGTTTAAAAATTTTTTAGTAATGAAAATGCAGGATATCATACTCCTATAAAATCGAAAAGCAAAGGAAACATTGTGATACAATATTAAAGTAACGAAACAAGGCAATTTTTAGATTATACAGGGAAAATGAAACTTTTTTATCTTTTAAACTCCTTTGCTGGGCAGTATGTACTTCAATCACTCCTCCACGCCTTTATAGCAGTCGTAATTGTGGACTTTGCGATATATTTCTGGAAGATTAAAAACCCTGCCTTAAGACAGAAGCTAAGATTTATAGTGGTGGCCTTTCCAGTGGTATCATTCCCCATTTATCAATTGATAAATCCAGAGAGGGGTTCACCCTTTTTCAGATTGTATGAGGCCTTATTTGATATTAACAGATGGCTTACCATTACATTATGGGACAGGATACCACTGTCTGTTTTTCTGGCGGTAATCATTTTTTTTACTATCATTATTTTTATGATCCAGGAATTTATCCCCATTATAAGACATTTCTTTGAACATGAGGATAAAGAAGAGACGATGCAATTCCATGATGTGCAGTATCAGGAAAGGATAGATAGGGCACTATATGGGTTGCCTGCAGATAATGTTGAGATTTCAGTTATTGAAGATAATGATCAGTTTATTTATTCCACCACTGGAAAGGCATCTGTAATATATATTACCACAGGATTGATTGATGACCTCTCTGATGATGAATTAAAGGTAGCACTGGCACATGAAGTGGCGCATATCCTGAGAAACAGAAAGCCCCTTCTCATAATAGTGTTTTTTTTGCGGATTATCATGTTTTATAATCCTGTAACACTGATAGAGTTCAGGAGAATCGTGGAGGATGAAGAGAAGATATGTGATGACATGGCCATTTCGTGGACTCAGAGTCCGCAGGTGCTTATTGATACATTAAATAAGTTTTATATTAAAGAAGAAAAACACAGGGATAATAAGAAGAAAGGGTTTGTAAGTATAGAGGAATACAGCCATAACATGCTGATTAAAAGTAGGATTGAAAGAATAGTTATGGGAAATGACAATGGTGGTGAAGGGTTCTGGTTAAAATTCTCTGCGGTACTTTTAGCAATAGTAATAATCAATTACTATGTGGTATAAAGGAAGCTTGAATGTTACAGAAAATTAAAAGCTTTATCTATTTTATTGCTGTTCTGATAGTTGTAATCGTGGTACTAAAGGTATTGAACTGGCTGCCGGTAAATTTCCAGAAAGACTATATCAGGCAGTTCAGTAGCTATGAAGAGGTTCGTCGGGATCTTAAAATCAGTAAAATCATCAGGCCAAAATATTTTCCAGAGAATATACTCTGGCCGCCAGAGCATATAATAGCTCAAAAAAGGCCTTATATTACTATAATTTCAGAGTTCAAGGATAAACTAACCAACGAGATAGTCCTTGTAGTTATTCAGACAGAAGGCAAGAACTACTATAAAAGAAAAGAGATGGATCTTGTTGAAATAAAAGAGAAAGCAAAATATACTATAAATAACACCCCTGGTAATCTTGAGGTGGGCTTATGTAGTGATGGCTCCACCTGCAGCAGGCTTACGCTGAAGGTGGAGAAATACAACATTATAGTTATCCTTAAGTCCCCGCCCTTTGAGCTTCTCAAGATAGCAGAAAGCATGATTCAATAATCATTCTCCTTTCAGAGAATTTCCTCTCAAAAATAGGATAAAATTCCTATTCCTTTTAAGAAGTTCTTCCAATTGTACCTCTTCTTTTTCTTTGATACAATGCAGTTAAGAAAAGGAGAAAGGGGTGATGAAGATGTCAGAAGAGAGGAAAAGCAACAGACTTAAGAAGCTTTTGATGCTACTGGTCTCTCCTGTGGTTGGACTTGTGTATGTTATAGCACTTCCCTTCATAGCAGTGATCACATTTGTTGGATTGGTAAGTGAAAGACTTATAGGAGGGCTTATAAACGTGGTTGGCAAGAGCATCTCCTATGGATGGAGACCGACAGAGTCGTATCTGCTTGGCAGAAAGAGAAAGGGCAAAAAGAAGAAATAATCTGTTTGACTAAAATCCTGAAAGAAAGGAGGTAAGGAAAGATGAACACACTTGTAGACTTCATAACCCACATTAAGAGTATGGAATATCTGATAGCGATTGCTTCAATTGGTGCATTTATAATCTTCTGGGAGTTACTGCAGCCCGAGCCTTTTCATGGACTGAGGAAAGCATTGAAGGAGGACATTGCCTATATCAGACAGACAGGGGTAAAACAGGTTTTAAAAACCATGGGCAAGGTAATGGTAGCACCATTTATAGGGCTTGCTTATGTTGTAATGTTACCAGTGGGGTTCTTTTTTGCCATAGCCTATGCAGCCATAGGTGGTTTGTTGAATCTTGCAGGTGTAAGTTCTACACTTGGATGGAGGCCCATGGAGGCATATTTTGCAGGACGCAGAGGCAAGAAGGAGAAGAAGGCTGAAGATGATACCAAGGAAAAGAGATAGAAGCAAAGGTCATCACAGGCGGAGAGTACAGAATCCTCTGTGGTGACCTTATACCCAAAAGGAGGTTTTGGTGATGAGGAGATCTATAATTTTTGTGGTAATCGTAATTGTTGCTGTGGCTAATATGGTTGTCCTTGCATCAGGTTTAAAGATTCCCGAAATAACGATGCTTGATAGTATTTCTAATATCTATGAACCTGTCAGGTTTGATCATGCTACTCACAGCATGATTGCTGAACGCTGTGTAACATGTCACCATGAACATCCCAATAATGCAGATGCATGCAAGAATTGTCATGGAGTGGATGAGACCATTTTTAAACAATCACTTTCAGGTACCTTTATGAGTTGTGATAGCTGTCATGGAACTTATGATCCTTCAAGTCCTGAAATACCAGGCCTCAAGGTTGCCTATCACAGGAAGTGTTTTCAGTGTCATAAAGGAATGGGAATGATTGGTGAGGACCCAAAGGGATGTACACAGATCTGTCATGCAAGAAAAATAAAATCTGAATAAAGGAGGGTCTTCAATGAGTAAGGAGAAAAAAGAAAAAGACCAGATTCTTAAAGAACCCGTTAGTAGAAGAGATTTCCTGAAGACCGTATCTATTACAACTGGGGCACTTATTCTGGGAACCAGCAGTGCAGTCTCAGGTTACAAACAGATCAAGGGATATAGAAATAGCTACGGCATGCTGGTTGATCTGACCATGTGTGTTGGTTGCAGGAGTTGTGAGAGGGCATGCAACAGGGTAAATAACCTGCCCAAACCTGATCTGCCCTTTGACGATGCTACTGTTTTTGAAGAATTGCGCAGGCCAACAGCAAAGGCATATACAGTGGTAAATCGTTATGATATAGAAGGTTATAAGGGAGGCCCGGTCTACAGAAAGATTCAGTGTAATCATTGTAATGAGCCTGCCTGTTTCTCTGCCTGTCCAATTCATGCATATACAAAAACACCTGAAGGTGCTGTATTGTATAATGTGGATAAGTGTTTTGGTTGTCGATACTGCATGATCGCCTGTCCTTTCTATGTTCCAGCCTATGATTATGAGAGTGCCTTTCAACCCCGGATTATGAAGTGTATCTTCTGTTATCCCAGGATCAAGAATAACAAGATTCCTGCATGTGCTGAGGCCTGTCCTACAGGTACCCTTACCTTTGGAAGACGCGAGGATCTGATAAGGCTTGCAAGGAAAAAGATTTTAAGAAATCCATCACGGTATATAGATCATATCTATGGAGAACATGAGGTTGGTGGTACAAGCTGGTTATATATATCAGGCGTGCCTTTTGAAGAGGTGGGATTACCGACAGATTTGCCCGAGGTGCCACTGATTACCCAGGTTAAGGGCTTTCTGTCAGCAGTGCCTGTGGTATTCACTGTCTGGCCTGCGCTCTTCGGGATGGCTTATGTAGCAGTAAAACACAGGTCTAATACCAATAAAGAAGAATCTAACAGGAAGGAGGGTAAAGATGAATCATAACGAGACCCTTGAAAGACCCGAGAGTTTTCGTTCCTGGTTTCTTGATAAGCTCCTGATGGGTATGAGCTGGCCTGAGTATGTCAGGAGCCTGATTACGCCTTTTAATATACTGGCAGCAGTAATATTAAGTATAGGCATTCCAATTATTGCCCTGAGATTCATGCATGGGTTGGTAGAGGTTACCCATGCCTCCAATGACTATCCCTGGGGTCTGTTCCTTGGATGGGGACTCTTTGGAGGTGTTCCTCTTTCAGCTACGGGTTTTGTAATGGCTACAGCCTATTATATATTTGGATTCAAAGACTATAAACCTCTTGTGAGACTTGGTGTGCTCACAGGCTTTATGGGCTATTTCTTTGCTGTTGTTTATCTTCTTATTGACCTTGGAAGACCATGGAGGATCTATTATCCCATGTTTGTCGGCTTTGGAACAGCATCTGTACTTTTTCTGGTTGCCTGGCATGTTGCCACATATCTGACAGTACAGTTCCTGGAGTTCAGCCCTGCCATACTTGAGTGGTTGAAATCAAGAAGAGTGCGCAAATGGGCTACCATGATTACCATAGCCATGACCATTGCAGGTATTATACTCTCCACACTCCACCAGTCAGCTCTTGGAGCCCTTTTCCTTCTTGCCCCTGGTAAATTGCATCCCCTCTGGTATTCATCTTATATACCCCACCTTTTCCTTGCATCCAGTATATATGCTGCACTTGTAATGGTTATTGCTGTTAGTGCACTTTGCGCTCGCTTTTTAAGACATAGTGCGGATAACTATTTTCTTGATAACCTTGACAGATTAACTGTAGGGCTTGGAAAGGGAGCAGCCGTAGGTATGTTTGTGTATTTTGCTTTAAAGCTTGTTGGAGTTGCTCATGATGATAACTGGGCACTTTTAAATACAGGTTATGGAAAGTGGTTTCTTGTCGAAATCCTGGGCTTTGTGCTTTTGCCTGCCTTTATCATTACCTGGGGTGTAAAACTGAGCAATGCCACGATAGTCAGAATTGGTGCCTTCTATTCGATACTCGGTATTCTTGTAAACAGATTAAATGTTTCAATTGTTGCCTTCAACTGGCAACTGCCTGAGCATCTCCATCATATCATACCTCCGTGGAAGGAGGTCATGGTGGTTTTGACAATTACCATGATCCATATCCTTATCTTCCGATGGATAGTGAGCAGGATG
>JALUSH010000042.1 GCA_027016675.1 Thermodesulfovibrio sp. | reverse complement strand
GAGTGCCTACCTTGATTCTCACATCAAAATCCCTGAATGCCTCTACCATACCTTCTACCATTCTAAGGACACTTTCATACTCAATACCAGGGAATATGTGTAAAGGCTGAACCACTATCTTACGATAGCCCTCGTCCTCAAGGTCAGATATCACCTGGGCAAGACTGCGGTAGCGTTTGTTAATGCCGGCCTTTTTGAACTTTTTGTTTGCCCTCTCCCTGACAATCTCTGATGTAAAGGCCCATTCAATGCGAAGATTTCTGTATTTCTTCGGTAGTTCCTTCCTGAGTAACTCGTCAAAGAAATCAAAGGTCACCATAGCCTTTGTTGTGGTTCCAAAGGCGGCAAGCACTATGGCCGGGTCTTTCTTAAGTGTCATGGTCTTCATCATGGCCTGAGATGTGCCAGCAAACAGAAAAAAGACTAAACCAGCTATAACCATTATCCTTGAAAAAACTCTATTCATAAAACTCCTCCTTTTTTATAATTTTTAAAGTTTTTCTAAAAGTCCACTCCAAGCCTGAGGTAGACCTCATCGTTACTGTCCTTCATATCTGTGTGAGTTCTTAGTTCGGTGTGTCTGTACTCCCCAGCCACAAAGGCATTAAAACCTGTCTCCTCATCATTGTAAAAACTATACCTCGCTCCACCACTGTACCGGTCCTTCACCGTCCATATCCCTATCTCTTCACTCATACCATCATCATCAAAATGCTCATACCGTATAGCAAGTTCCAGAGGCTCACTTATCAGATGGGCCTTCCTCTCTGCAAACAGCCCCCCTCCTATCCTCTCACGCTCCCTTACCACAAACTCATAGGCCAGGGTGGCTGAAAATACCCCCTCCTTGTATTCCTTGCTAATACCATCGTAGAGTTCACGATTAAGTGCCTTCATGTATTCTGCATCAAACCTCAGTCCTTCAACAAATGGTACTACAACACTTATCCCCCCGTTTATGGTCTCATTCCTTGAGCCCCTGCCAGGCTCTGAAAGATATCCTCCAAACAGGGTGAGATATTCAAGAGGCTGTAGTGTCGCTGAAACTATGTATGAACCAACATCATCTGTTGCCTCCCCTGCCCTCCGCAGGGTGTCCTCAAAAAGTCCTGACTCAAACAGATGGTCCATCTGTTCTTCTCCTTTATAAACCGTCACCGAAAGATCAAGCCCCATAGGGCCTGTGTAGCCTGCTGTGATTCCAAACCTCTTCGTCTCATAGGCATCCTGTGTCATGGGGTCTGTAACAAGGTGGCTTTCAAACACTCCAAAGGGCTGGGTCCTTTTTCCTATGACAAGATATAGGGGGAAATCATCATCCTGCATGGTGATGGTTGCCTCATCAACGGTCGCCTTTTCATCTCCCTGATTGAGGTCGTCACCAATCCACTCCGAGTTGAACACTGCTGATGCGGTTATCCAGTCCACCAGTTGGGCCTCAACTGCAAGTTCTATCTTCCTTAGATAAAGGTCTGATGTGGAGTCTGTATCAGGGTCTGTTATGTCACGGTTTTTCATCCAGCGGTACTCACCATAGAGAGAGCCTGAAAGGGATATATTTTCAGACAAAAAAGTGCCTTGTTTTTTGGCAGTTTGCTCTTTTTCCATTTCTTTTTCTTCAACAGTCTTTTTGCCTTTTAGTTCCTCCTTTATCTCCTGGTATTCCTTCTTGGTAATTATCCCTTTCTTAAGTAGTATCTTCAATATAAGATCAGCCTCACCCGCGTAGGAACTCACTGCAGAACCGAACAAAAACAATCCAACAAACACAGTTAAAAGTAAAAAAACCCCTTTTTTCACCATAGTCCTCCTTCTGTTTTTTCTGAAAACTAAAAAGCAGGTTGACAGTTTAACTCAGAAATGAATAAGGGGATAAAAGATATAAGGCAGGAACTTCATCGTGCATCACCTCCCTCGAGGTATTCCAGACGGATGGGTCTTCCGGCTCAGGGCATTCAAGTTGCAAGTTACAAGCGGCAAGTGACAAGAATTTTCTCTCTTTAAGTTGTTGCCTGCTGCCTGTGCCTTGCTCCTTGTACTCCTACTCACCCGCCTTCCCGGAAGAGCAGTTTGAATCGTTTGAGCAGAGCAGTTCAAACCGTTCTCCCAGTGGCTTTTGCAAGGGGCCTCATGTTACATCCTGCTTGTTGCTTGCCCCTTGCACGGGCTTTCGTTCCCTTCACGGCTGCGGGGCAGCGGGGGAATCACCGCCTTCGGAGTCTACAGTCATCAGTCAGAAGTCAGAAAAACTTTAGAAGACTTAATTCCACTACTGACTCTTGACTCCTGACTTTTGACTCCCTGTGGGGCTACACCCCTCTTCCACGCATCCGCCTGTGCCTGAAGAGAGGAAAATCCTCCTTCAGACTACTCTATTTAAGCAGATCATGTTTTTAAATGTCAAATAGAAGAATCGGGATTTTCTGCAATCTTTAAGAGGGCATTCACTATGGCAACTGCTACGGGGGTTCCACCCTTTCTGGAAAGGTTTGTTATGAAAGGGTAGGGCTGCATGGACAGGATGACCTTGGACTCAAGGGCCTTTACAAATCCCACAGGCACACCTATTACCAGTGGTACATCACCAGAAGGTCTGTCTTTATGGTCTGAGAAGATCTCCATCACCTTCAACAGGGCTGTTGGTGCATTCCCGATAGCAACAATGCCTATATTGTCGTTATCCATGAGTGCCCTTTCAATTACAAGTTCTGATCTTGTTTCATTGGCGCTGGCATTGAGATTATCATAGAGACTGAGTCCGCAGATTGCCCTGATACCAAAACGGTCAAGGAGTCTTTTATTTATCCCTGTTTTCACCATCTCTATATCCGTTAAGATGTCCTTTCCTGCCTTTATCATATCCAGGGCATGCTGAACTGATAGGGGATGAAATACAAGGGTCTTTATGAACTCAAAATCTCCGGTGGCATGGACCACCCTTGTGACAATGGCCTTCTTTTCTGCCGGAGCACCTCTCAGCATCTGTCCGTCAGGGTCGCTGGCTATGAGTTCAAAGCTCCTCTGCTCTATCTCATCAGGCGACAGTGGGTTTCTTTTCAGATGTTGGATGATCTCTTTTGAGTAATCCTGTAGTAGGGATATCTCTTTTCCTCCTGTATGATTTCTGAGCTGTTTAGTGATATTGTCAATGATGTACCTGTCAATGAGTACAGGACAGATGTATAACCGCCCGGCAGGATGGCTGTCAGAGATTTCAATGATTTTGTCCGCAATCTTCCGGGTATTACCATCTACAGGTAATGTATGGACGGGTTGGCAGACCTTGAAGGGTAGTAGATGGGGCAGTGTTTTAATGATATTGCCGAGGTTGCTCTCTGCCATCTTATGGGGATAAATTACAACGAGACGGTTTTCCATATTCACCTCATATCTTAAAGTTTATTTGAGAGACTTTACTTCCTGAGGTGTGTGGGTATTGAGTTTGAACGGATTTAATCATCATAGAAGCTTTACCTGGATGGTAAAGCGTGATGATTACCTCGGAGACGGACAGGGATGTCCGTCGAGAATGATGTGAAAATTCAATACCCATACACCATTCTATTAGTTGTCCTCTATTTTTATGAACAAAGAAACATTTACTATAGATTGAAGAATTTATTTATTGCACTAATAAACTCCTCCGGGTTGCTTCCAAAATGAAGATGCACATAACTGCCTATTGTATTGAGATATCTGTATCCTTCCATCTTAATAAAATTATCATCCCTGTCAAAGAGCCTGTAAATGGTTTTTATGCCTCTCTTCTCCATTTTTCCTGAATAATCATCTTCAACTATCTCTGAGTAGTGGAACTCATGCCCCCTGTATCTGGTGTGTTTTCTCCCGAAGAAGATATCGTCATCTATCGTAACCTCACGGTAGCCAAGATAGGCCCTTTTTTTTCTCATCTTCATGACAAAGGGCAGTATGCCTGCCATGGGAAAGCATCTCCCATGTGTGTCATAGATACCCTTTGAGATATAGAGCAGCCCGCCACATTCGGCATAGATGGGCAGGCCCTCTGAGGCAAGCCTGTAGAGTGTGGAGAGGAGTTCTCTGTTGTCTGAAAGCTTCTCTGCATACAGTTCTGGATAACCCCCTCCAAGATAGACCAGATCAGCCTCTGGCAGGGATTTATCATTCAGGGGGCTGAATCTTACTATCTCAGCACCGGCTGATTTCAGCAGATCCAGATTCTCCGGATAGTAGAAGCTGAAGGCTTTGTCATGGGCAAGGGCAACCCTGAGTTTCTTTCTGCTCAAGGGGGGGTGAGAGAGATGTTTTTTTTCTCTCTTTGATGCCTCTATATCTCTGTCCACTGTGGCTATTGACAGAAGCCTTTTAATATCTATCGTTCTAGAGAGTGTTCTGCTGATGATCTCATAAAACCTGCTGTCAAAGGGGGATTCCTCTGCAGTAGTAAGTCCAAGGTGTCTTTCAGGTATGGAGAGTTCCAGGTGGGATGGGATATAGCCAATTACATCCACATCTTTTAGGGCCTCTTTGATTCTCTGAAGATGCCTCTCAGAGGATATCCTGTTGAGGATCACACCCTTTATGCCAGGAGAGTCTGTGCCGAAATTCCTGTGATAATAATCAACAAAGCCTGTTGCAATGGCAGCGGCTGTCTCAGCCATACCATAGGCATCAACAACAAGCAGGACAGGCACCTTCAGTTCAGAAGCAAGCTCTGCTGTGGAGGGTTCTCCGTCAAAGAACCCCATTACGCCCTCTATGATGGAGATATCAGCAGTTTCTGATCTGCGCAGGAATGTCTCAAGGGTTCTTTCAGTTCCGCACATCCAGAGGTCAAGGTTTATGGAGTCAGTGCCTGTGATAAGTCTGTGCAGTCCCGGGTCTATGAAATCAGGGCCTGCCTTGAAAGGCTGGACAGACAATCCCGTGGATTTAAGTAGATGGAGTATTACCAGGGTGGCTGTTGTCTTTCCGCAGCCACTATGTGTGCCAGCAATTAATAGGGCTTTCATAATTAGTAATTACTTTTTAAGGAGACCCAATATGAAATCAATATCCACATGTTCCTTGAGTATCCCGGCCCATTTGTCCATTTCCTGCTGCTTGATCTCTTCATAGCGAACCACTGATTCCACAGGAGGAAGTCCCTTTCTCTCTCTCAGGGAGTTCAATATCTCTCTTCTGAGGCTGTCGTTGTCAAAGATGCCGTGTATATAGGTGCCCCACACAGGGCCTTTTACAGAGCCATCCACTACGGTTTGGTTTCCTGCGGTCCTTTTTATTCTGAATATGGGATCCTCTGTTATGCTTTCGCCCATATGGATCTCGTAACCCTTCAGGTTGTCATGGGTGTTATTGATAAGGGGGATACTCCTGTCAAGTGTTGTGGTTACCTGAGATGTTGTTTTATCCCCTTTGAGAACAGTTTCCACATCAAGCAGTTCTATTGCATCCATTGATTTGTGTTCAGACTCTACGCCAAAGGGGTCGTTAATCCTCCTGCCAAGCATCTGATAACCACCACAGATGCCGATTATGTAATCTCCTGCCTTTGCCCGCTCCCTTAAGACAACATCCAGGCCTCTTTTTTTTAAGAAGGCAAGGTCTTTTATGGTATTTTTTGAGCCAGGCACTATAACCAGATCAGACTGGAGGATATCCTCCTTCCTCAAAGAGAATAACAACTGTACATCAGGCTCAAAGAGAAAGGGGTCAAAGTCTGTGAAGTTGGAAATAAAAGGTGTCCTGACAACAGTGATCCTGATGGGCCTTGAATAATCGGTTGTCCTGTTACTTAATGAAAGCCCGTCTTCCTCGTTCAGTACAAGGTCCCTGA
>JALUSH010000041.1 GCA_027016675.1 Thermodesulfovibrio sp. | reverse complement strand
GATCCATACTGTTTATTTGATAGTATTGAATAAATGTCTTATTCCATCTTTTCATTTTATTCTATTATCCCCTCCTAATTTCTGAATTTTCACTGCAGGCTTTTTAGTGGGTATCAGGATACCCACGGTCCTGTTATCCTCTACAAGGTATTTCCTTGCAACACGCTGAACATCCTCGGGTGTGACAGCACGAATCTGTCTTAGATATTCATCAATCATCCTCCAGGAGCCAAGGAGTTCAAAGGTTCCCACAAGTCTTGCCTGGCTGTATATGGAATCCTGTCCCATAATGAATGCTGCCTCAACCTGATTTCTTGCCTTTTGTATCTCTCGCTCAGAGGGGGGATTTTCCTTGATGATCTCTATCTGTCTGTACAGTGAATTCTCAAGCTCTTTCACCGTATGGCCTGGCTTGGAAGTGCCTCCAAGAAAGAAGAGGAAAGGGTCCCTGTAGAGTCCACTGTATGAGACAAAGGCATCTATGGCAATCTCCTCTTCTCTTACTATTTCTTTGTAAAGCCTGCCACTTTTGCCTGAAAGGATATAACTCAATACATCAAGTGCTGGTGCATCCTGGTGGGGAAAGCTCGGCACATGGTAGGCAATAAGCAGATAGGGCAGGGCAGCCTCTTTTTTTAATTTCACCCTTCTCTCTCCTCTTTGAGGTGGTTCTGAAAAATTATACTCAGGACGTTTCTCTGTATTGGGAATATGTTCAAAGTATCTTTTTATTTTGTTAATTATTGTCTCTGAATCAACATCACCAGCTACGACAATGAATGTATTATCAGGGCTGTAGTATCTTCTATAATGATGTAACAGGTCCTCCTGGGTAATGTTTTTCAGATCGCTCATCCAGCCTATAACAGGGTTGTGATAGGGATGCACCTTAAAGGCTGCTGCAACAACATCCTCGAAAAGAAGGTTCTGAGGGTCGTCTTCATAGCGCATACGTCTTTCCTCCATTACCACGCTTCTTTCATAAATCACATCATCAGGCTTTAGCAGAAGGTTTTCCATCCGATCAGCTTCAAGCTGCAGTGCAATATCAATGCGGTCAGATGATAGGGTCTCGAAATACATGGTGTAGTCCTTTGTTGTATATGCATTGTCTATACCACCATTTCGCTGGATAATTCGGGAGAACTGTTTCTCACCGAACTTTTGGCTACCCTTGAACATCATATGTTCAAGAAGGTGGCTTATTCCTGTCTTACCCTTTGGATCATCCCTTCCACCCACCCTGTACCAGACCTGGAATGTTGCAACAGGGGCCTTGTGGTCCTCTACCACAAGCACCTTGAGGCCGTTTTTTAGAATCGCCTCCTGTACCTCAATTGCAGAGGAGGAACTGACAAAGAGCAACATTAGTAGTATAAATGCCAGAAAGAGGGGATATCCGTGTTTTCTCATTTTAGATATTATAACCCAAAGGAGGGCTGTTTTTGGAAAAGATTTTTACGGTTACCGGTTTTAATTATTTTTGATATACTATTTGATATTCTAATAAGAGGAGGGGCTGGCTCAGGGATGTCTATCCTGAAAGCTGGAAGGAATTCAGGACAGCATTCCCCCGTCCGCAACAACCTTGCCCAGGCGGTGGAGATTGTATTTTCCCTGGAGAGGGTTTCAGGGATAATAGAGAAGTTACACAATACAGGCCTTACAGAGGATGGGATTGTTGTGGACTTCACCCCTGGCGCTGGTA
>JALUSH010000040.1 GCA_027016675.1 Thermodesulfovibrio sp. | reverse complement strand
AGTTTATTTAATCCACCCCTGAGCTCTCATGATTTCTAAATTGACCTTCTCAAGCTTCTCCACGGTTTTAACCATCTCGTCACCTGTTACACAGATAGGCTCCATACCAAAGTTATGCATGTAATCAATCCATTCTTTATTTTTAGTAAGCTTGTTACAGAAGAAATCAACAAACCCTTTCTGGGCTTCTTTTGAAATACCTGGAGGAGCAAAAATTGCTCTCATCATGTAATAACTAAAATCGTATCCTAACTCCTTTGCAGTTGGTACATTTTCCAGACCCTTCGCTGTTAATCTTTTATCCTGAAAAGTCACCAGAGGATGCACAAAGTCGGGGAAAAATGGACCTGCCTCACTTACCTGATTAACTGTTGCCTCAACCTGTTTACCCACAAGGGCCTTTGCAACAGCACCACCACCTTTAAATGGTACATATCTGAAAGGCTTTGTATGAGCAATTTTCTCTATAGCTCTGAAAACAATTTCATCTTCCTGTTTTGACCCCGTTCCTCCAACAGTAATGCTGCGCTTCCTTGCCTCATTTAGAAAGTCTTCAAAGGTCTTCCAGGGGCTGTCTTTATGAACCCAGAGGGAGAAATTATCCAGCGCCAGGATAGCTATTGGAGTAAAGTTACGGAAAGTCCAGGGAAGATTTTGAAATGCTGGTGTTGTTAGAAAACTATTAAGAGTAATAACGATCATGTGATTATCACCTTTTTTATTCAGAACATAATTCATAGCTATTGCACCTGCTCCACCTACTTTGTTGACAGGGATCATGGGCTGCGGCAGGAATTTATGTTTCATATTCATACTAACGATAAATCTTGCATACTTGTCTGCGCCTCCTCCTGTACCAGCAGGTATAACGAACTCTATAGGTTTTTTAGGCCACTTTGCAAAAACTTTCTTTGCTGTAAATCCAAACACCAGCATTATCATTAAACTTATAAAAAATAGGTTTTTAAACTTACCTTTCATGCTTACCTCCCTCTTGTTTTTCTGTTAATAACGATCAACAGATGTTAGATGTTAATCATGCTCAATCATGGGAACAACAAAACACCGACAGTTAATTCTAAATGGCACCACCTCCCCCATTCTTTACTAACCCAATTTGTATAGGTTAGTTTTAATGTTATCAAAGATCACCCCACTCTCCTGTTCCTAATGATACAGTAACAACCTGCGCCAATCATGCACTACTTGAAGCATCGTCAGACTTATATTGAAGATTCCCGTCGCTTTTAAATTGCGACGGGAATTATACTTAGCAACTATCCTGCTGGCACCTGTGCAACAACTTCGATTGGACTTACAGCAGCCTTCTTGGCCCATTCCTTTTTGGCATCTGCAAAGGCCTGTAGTTTGGCAATATGCTCTTTCTTGAGATGACCGAAGCGCCCCTGATGTTTTAGATATTCATCTACAGGTTTATACTTTTTAGGTATATGACTGAATTTATATTCTCCATTTTCCCACTCGTATTGTGTCCACAGCCCTGTTTGAACTGCTAATTTACCCATTTCTGCAGTCAATTTCTCATCAAATTTCCACCCCTTGGGACACGGACAAAGGATGTGCATAAATGTAGGGCTTTCATAACTCAGTGCCTTTCTCACTTTGTTCATAAGGTCCGTGGGATAGCCAACATTCGCCGTAGCCACATACTTAACCAATGGATGTCCACCAATAACCAGTTGAGGGGGATCTTTTGGGAAAAGGGTTTTGCCTTCAGGTATTAACTTGCCAGGTGGTGTAAATGTTGTATTAGCACCATATGATGTTGTAGGCGAGGTCTGTATTCCTGTATTTGCATAGGACTCATTGTCATAACATATAAACAGCACCTTATGGCCCCTGTACATCAAGGCTGACATGGCCTGCAGTCCTATATCAACAGAACCTCCGTCACCAGCCATAACTATGATATTGGGGAAAGACCCATCGTATTTACCTTTACGCATCAGCACCTTATATGCGGCTTCTACTCCAGAGGCTACAGCACCTCCATTGGTGATCTGGGCATGAGTCCAGGGCACTGCATAAGGAGTGCACAGATAACTGGAGTTAGCCACATACATACATCCTGTGGGACCAACAAAGATTGTATCCTTTCCAGCAGCCTTGGCAACCAGTCGATAACATAATGCAGGACCACACCCTGCACATGTACGATGTCCAGGCACATAATATTCCTCTCTGGGTGCATTACGATAGGACTTTATCCTGTCAAAGGTCTGATACTTATAATCAAAATCTTTCATTTCCTTTCCTCCTTATATTGTTTATTCTTCAGGCTCAAGCCCAATCCAGTAAACATATTTCTTGGTTCTATTTTCCTTAACCATGTTCGAGAGAACCTCAGCCATATACATAAAGTCTTTAGGCCAAATTGTCTCGCCACCCAGTCCAGCCATAAAGGAGGTAACCAGGGGTCTTTCATTATCTGGCAGATCATAAAGTGTAGCACGGAGTTCATGAATCAGGTTGCCACCTCTCATTGCTCCACCATAAGAAGTGCTGGTCTCAATAGTACCAACTGCCTTTATCCCTGCAAGAGCCTCAGCAATCTCATGCGTAGGCCATGGACGTACCCATCTCAGCCTGCACATTCCTGCCTTCACACCTGAACTTCTCAGTTTATCGACAACCTTCCTGCAGGTATTGGCATGTGCACCCTGAATGAAAAATGCTATCTCTGCATCGTCCAATTTGTACTTTTCCAGGAACGGATCATAGTTCCTTCCGAAAATACGATTAAACTCCTCGGTCACTTCCTTGATTACTTTTGGAACCTCAAGGAATGCAGATGCCCTCTGGGCATCCATGGGAGCACCCTGGTCAGGTCTTATCTGAGGGCCATGTGAATAAGGCTTCCTGGGATCTAATGGATGCGGAGGGTTATAAGGAGGCAGGAACTCCTTTACCTGTGATACATCTGGGAGTACTACCTTGTCAGGTATATGGGATACAAAATATCCATCCTGGCAAACCATTTGTGGTAACAGAACACGTGGGTCTTCACCAATACGATAGGCCATAAGGGTGTTGTCAAAAACCTCCTGAGGACTGCAGGCCCATCCCATTAGCCATCCCTGATCACGGGTTGACATTGCATCAGTATGCTCAGAACCGAAGTCACCCGGAGGGTCTAATGCACGATCAGCTATCGCCATTTGTACAGGATAACGACCACCTGACATGGGACTATACACCTCAAAGGCATAAGCTACCCCCACGCCAGAACTTCCTGTATAAGCACGTGCTCCTGCTGCAGAAGCACCAAGCACAACAGATAATTGAGCATGCTCACCTTCACCATGTACAAACTCTGCATCCAACTCACCATTTGCAACCATTTTTGCAAGTTCCATCATGATAGCAGTATATGGACGTATTGGGTAAGAACAGATTACTTCCACCTCTGCGAATTTAGCGCCCTGCGCTGCAGCAGCGCATCCTGTTAACATTTTTTCTGTAGCCATAAAATTCCTCCTTTCTAAATCTAAAATGGATTATCTAAGCGTACAACGCCACCTTCAAATTCAAGTTCATGTACAGGTGTTAAAGCCTCAGCAGGACACTCCTGTATACATATAAGGCACCCTTTACAGAACTCGAGATTCAATTCCATTTCATCATTCTCTTCATTATATTCCCAGCATGCATCAGGGCAGAATATATAACAGTTGAGGCATCGTGTACATTTCTCATGGTCAATTACAGGACGGTAAATACGCCATGGAGAGGTAATATGTAGTTTCTGCACACGTACTGGTGCAGGGGTTACTGCACCTAAAGGAACTTCTCTTTCTTTTGGTATTGCAATTTTACCATACTCTGGTAAATTCCTTGGCATAATATCCTCCTTCTTAATAAAATTTTTTTGATTATATGCTCCAGCTTAATGCATGATGTGTTTTGTTTAATTTCTGAAAGTTAACCTCATTATACCCTCGCTCCATCGCTGAAACATTCTGTACTACACGAGCAAGACTTTCTTTCTTGACTATCCCTGAGACCCTTGCTAAAGCGCCAAGAATGGGAGCTGACAATCCAACACCAATGCCAACAGCATCGACACCACCTTCAGTACCTGAGAAGTCAACAACACGTTTACCACCAGTTATTGCTTCAGCATCGACAGTAGCAATACCACCTAATACATCAGCATTGGGTATGAATTTCATTATATATTCGATTGGATATTTTGTATTGACAAGCAATAATCCGCCTTCTCTTAATCCTTTTAATACATTCATACCTTTTACCAAGGCAGGTTCAACAACAATTGATATGTCAACCACTTCAGGATAATAAATATACTTGTGTTCTATTTCTTCGTCGCTCACTCTTGCATATTTACGTACTGGAACTAACACACGATCAGGAAGGTCCTCATAATCATCAAAGGCATCCGCAAACTTTCCATCCAGTATAGCTGCCTGAGCAATACCGTTCATTACATCTCGCCCTTCCTTATCCATTACCACGCCTCTTGTCCACACAATTATTTCAGTAATAGATCCCATAAACATACCTCCTTTTTTGAATTAGCTAATTGAAAAAACAAAACCCCTGACACCTCCTTGCTCATCATTCACATTTTATCACCTCCCCTTCCTTGTGTTTTACTAAAATAGACTTCTCAATGTTGGTCAAATGCTTTAACATTGCTTTTTTGGCTCCAATGCAATCTCCGGCAATCAGTGCAGCATAAATATCTAAATGGCCTTTATAGGACTCCTTTGCCTGCTCAGCATTATATGTTTCACGGATTTCTTTTAAGAGTTCGATGAGAGCGTTCATAAGACGCTCTAAAACCTTATTTCTGGACATCCTGGCAATCAAAGAGTGAAATGCTATGTCTGTCTCATTTATATCAGTTTTTTTCTCAAGACACTCCTTTTGTTTCTTTAGAATACCTTCCAATGATAGAATATCATTCTGTGTTGCATTCAGAGTGGCAAGCTGAACAGCATAGGGTTCCAATATTTTTCTTATATGAAAGATGTCTATAATGTTGTCGGTTTCCTTAAAGAGCAGATTTGCGAGAGGCATAACCAGTGATTCTTCGCTTGATACAATTATATACGTTCCATCTCCCTGACGGCTCTCAACGATTTTCAAAGATTCTAATGTCTTGATGGCCTCTCTTATGGTAGACCGAGATACTCCAAAAACTTCTGCCAACTCTCTTTCATTAGGGAGTTGATCATTCTTCTTGAGCTTCCCCTCTTCAATGAGTTTACGAATCTGTGTTACTATTACTTCGTATGCCCTTCTCTTTTTGACAGGTTTTAAGTCAAATTCTTTTTTATCAAGCATATTATGATCCTCTTTTGCTTTCCAAGACCTCTTTTAATGCCCTTTCAAAATGATGTGACCTTATCAAAAGCCTCGTCGAGGTTCCTTCTGTATTATTTATTACTTCAGTAATAGCAATGATCGTTGCCCTTTTACAGATATTTGCTATATGAGAACCAACCATACCTTCTGTCTTTTTAGCTAAATCTTCAAGACTTACATCTTTCCCAAGTGGCTTGCCACGGGTATGAACCCTGAATATCTCCAGCCTGTCTTTTTCGTCAGGAATGGGAAAGTTTAGTACCAATTCAAATCTGCCTGCGCGTATCAGTGCAGGATCAATTAAATCCTCACGGTTCGTAGCCCCGATAACAATAACACGGGAGTGATCACCCAACCTATCCAGTTCATTAAAAAACTGGCTTGCTACACGTTCTGTAGTTCCCTCATTACTGATAAGACCACGTTTTGGTATCAGTGCATCAATTTCATCAAAAAACAATATGCAGGGGGCTGACTGTTTTGC
>JALUSH010000039.1 GCA_027016675.1 Thermodesulfovibrio sp. | reverse complement strand
ATATAAACCATCAAGCTGAACCGCCTTTTTAAGCATATCTTCTCCCTTACTGATATCCCCAAGCATGATATAAGACTTTCCAAGATTACAGCGTATGGTGGCCATATCGTTAATGGTTTCCGCTTTATCCAGTAAAGGATTTAATTGTTCAATAGCCTCTACTGGCTCACCTTTTATTGTTAGATACACTCCATAAAGTATTTTTGTGGGAATATCATCAAAAGAGTATTTGGCTGCTCTTTTAAGAAGGGCGCCTGCCTTCTCCAGGTCTCCTCTTGTCATATCTATTGCTGCTGCCTCTCTATAAGGGGGTGAATAAGAAGGGTCAACCTCAATGGCTTTTCTGATAAGCTGATAGGCAATCATCTCTTCATTTTTCTTCTTCATCTCCATTCCGAGAGATAGAAGGTTAATGGCCTTCAATCTCTTCTCTGGATCATCTCCCCAGTATCTTTTGAACACATGAATATCCTGAGTCAATTCACCATCTTTGATCTTGTATGGAGTTCTTTCATCTCCTCTGATATGAACCCTCAGTCCTTTGGCCCTGAATTGATACACAATATCCCGGAGGAGATAATCTATATCCTTATACCCATCCCCCCAGGATATATTTCTCCACAGATGCCTGTTAGAAAGTGCCATAAACTCCACATCTCCACGGTTATTAATGTCTATCTCGCAGGCAAGGTCAATCATTGTACTGAAGTTCTTTATTGCCTCTCTAACTCTAACCTCTACACCCTTAATACTACCTATCAAGAAGGTGTACGGAGAGGATGTCATCAGAAAAATATCCCTCAACTCCTCACAGCTTTTTTCTTTCATATAAAAAATATGAGCACCCTCAATCAAATCTGATTGATAGCTCTCGTTCTGAGAGATATCAACTATAGTGGAACTGTAAAACTGAGGAGGTCTTTTTTCCTGACCAGACAAAAGTCTCTCCACTATTTTCCCAAGCGGTTCAACAAACATATCCACATCAGCTATGGAAGCTATATGAGGATTCAACAGATCGGGTATATCCATTTGAATGTGACACATATCTTCTATATCTTCATCTATTTCTGAATGCATATCATTCCCAAGATAAAAAAGCATGTCAAAGAATCCTGCTGAAAGTCTAACCATCTCAGAGCATGTCGATTTCTTTATATTTCTTGATAGGGGGAAAAATAAAAACCCTGTTTTTGTTCCTCTCTTTCTCAGTTCATAAAGCATATCCTTTGGCAGGTTCAACCCGGCTGTTGTAAGTACAATATCAGGTGCTATTTGTTTAATTTCCAACAGGATTTCATCACCTCTTTTAGCTCTCTGTAATATAAGTTCTCTATATTCTGGAGGATAAGCCTTATAGTCTGAAAGCGTTGAGGCAAAAAACTCCTCTTCTTGAAGAGGATAATATAGAACATCATAACCTGCCTTGGAAAGGGCCCTTACAATCATGTCGTCAATATAAACATGGGGATAAATCATGCCTGATCCAATATAAAAGATTTTCTTCTTTGGAATTGATCTTTTCCTTTCCCTTTTTTCTGATAAGAGATCCTCAAAGAGACACAACCAATCCTTTGCTGCCCTGTCAACGGAAAATCTCTGTTTTACATCTAAATAGGCATTCTTTGATATCTTCTTTCTCTTCTTGGGTGACTCTATCAGAGATTTAAGTGCAGTATACCACTCCTCTTCAGTGTGTGTTACAAGCAATCCTGTT
>JALUSH010000038.1 GCA_027016675.1 Thermodesulfovibrio sp. | reverse complement strand
AGGATTGACATGGCAAAAAAATATGTCTATTTTTTCGGCGATGGAAGGGCAGATGGAAATGCAAAGATGAAGGAACTCCTTGGGGGGAAGGGTGCCAATCTTGCTGAGATGGCAGGACACCCGCGACTAAGACTCCCCGTACCACCTGGATTTACTATTACCACAGAAGTCTGCACTTATTATTTTAAACATAATGGTCAGTATCCTAAGGAGTTGAAGAAACAGGTAGAAGAGGCAATGGCAAAGGTAGAGAAGATTATGGGCAGGAAGTTTGGTGATCCTGACAATCCACTCCTTGTATCGGTAAGGTCTGGTGCACGTAAGTCAATGCCAGGTATGATGGAAACAGTGCTTAATATTGGTCTCACTACAAAGACAATCCCAGGGTTGATTAGACAGACCAATAATCCAAGGTTTGTGTATGATGCATACAGAAGACTTCTGATGATGTATTCTGATGTGGTCATGGAAAAGGCAGCAGGTATTGAACCGCAGGATGGGAAGGGTATCAGAGAGGTCCTTGAGCATGAATTAGATAAACTCAAAAAGAAAAAGGGGTACACAAGCGATACAGATCTTACAGTTGATGACCTTAAAGGTCTTTGTGATAAATTCAAAAAGATTATAAAGAAAACCCTAAAAAAAGATTTTCCTGATGATCCATACGAACAACTCTGGGGGGGCATTGGTGCAGTATTTCAGTCATGGATGGGTAAACGGGCAGTGGCATACAGGCGGATAGAGGGTATTCCTGATGACTGGGGAACTGCTGTTAATGTTCAGAGTATGGTATTTGGTAATACAGGAGATAATTCTGCTACAGGAGTTGCTTTTACAAGGAACCCTGCAACAGGTGAAAATATGTTCTTTGGTGAGTGGCTACCCAATGCACAAGGTGAGGACGTGGTTGCAGGGATCAGAACACCCAATCCAGTGAACAAGGCAGGTAAAACTGCTGATACAGCCCATTTGCCGTCTCTTGAGGAAAGGATGCCCGATGTTTACAAACAGCTATTCAATATTCAAAAAAAATTAGAGAGACACTATAAAGATATGCAGGACATTGAGTTTACCATTGAGGATGGTAAACTCTGGATGCTCCAGACAAGGGTAGGGAAGAGAAATGGTCAGGCAGCTATCCGTATGGCAGTGGAGATGGCAGAGGAGGGTCTGATCTCAAAAGAGACAGCAATAATGCGTGTAAGTCCCGATCAGATAGACGAACTTTTACACCCAAGTGTTGATCCAGTTGAGGAGAAGAAGGCTGCTCCACTCGCAAAGGGATTACCTGCAGGTCCTGGTGGTGCAACAGGTCGTGTAGTATTTACTGCTGATGATGCAGAAGAGTGGGCAAAGAGAGGGGAGAAGGTAATCCTTGTAAGGGATGAGACCTCACCAGAGGATGTCCATGGTATGCACGCTGCTGAGGCAATTCTTACTGCAAAGGGTGGAATGACCAGTCATGCAGCGCTCGTTGCACGTGGATGGGGTAAGTGTTGTATCGTTGGCTGTTCAGACCTCAATATTATCTCCAGCAAGAAAGAAATTCATGTAAATGGCAGAGTATTAAGAGAGGGAGACTGGATTACGCTGAATGGAACAAAGGGGAGGGTGTATGAAGGTAAATTAAAACTCCTACCTGCAAATCCTGATGAGAATAAATGGTATAAGAAGTTGATGAAATGGGCTGACCAGGTCAGAAAACTCAAGGTCAGAAC
>JALUSH010000037.1 GCA_027016675.1 Thermodesulfovibrio sp. | reverse complement strand
AACGTCGAATTCTTTAAAAGGCACAATAGCAATATTTAAATCTCATTGATGTAACTTATTCAAAAACTCTTTGCAACCAGCCTATCCATGAGGTATAATCATAGCAATTTAAATTCAGGAAAGGAGGAGGGATGCTAAGAGTCCGAGAAAGGCAGGGAAGTTTTTATGATGCAGATTACATCTGTGAGCATTTAATACCTGAAGACAGTTTCTATCGGAAGTTCAGAGAGATTGTTTGGCCAATGATCGAGGATAAACAGTTTGAAGAGATGTACTGTAAAGATAACGGACGTCCTGCGATATCGCCCTCACTTCTTGCAATGGCAACAATACTTCAGTTTCACAAGAATCTCTCGGACAGGGAGATGGAGAGGGCTTGCATGTATGATATTGAAATCAAATATGCATTGGGTCTGAGGCTTGATGAAAGGCCTTTTGACCATTCATCACTTGGAGAATTTCGTAAAAGACTTCTGGAGAAGGGCAAAGAGAAAGAGGTTTTTGACTGCATACTAAACCAACTGGTAGAAACAGAATTAATAGAGAGGAACGAAATCCAGAGGATAGACGCAACGCACATTATAGCAGATGTAGCAATACCCACGATGGTAATGCTGGTAAAGAAAGGGATATTCGAAATCCTCAAACCCTTAAAGTACCGGCACAAAGAGGTATATAAGAGGATAGAGAAAGAGATTAACATGAATGAATATACCAAAAGAGAGATAAACCATGAAGGTTCTGGACGAATGGACATGGAGAAGAAAAAGAAGAGACTTGTGGAAGTAGTAAACGATGCCCGTACGGTACTTAAACACATGGAAGATATAAAAGCAGCAAGAGATATCAGGAAAAAGGTGGAAATGTTAAAGAGGATATTACAGGAGAATATTGAGGAAGACGCGGAAGGTACTCTTAAAGAGAAGGCATATAAGGAGAAACCGAAAAACAGGCTGGTCACTCCCATAGACCCAGATGCGAGATATGGGGCAAAGTCAAACAAGAAAAGATTTACAGGTTACAAGGCAAATATTACAGAAGGAGTACAATGTCGCTTTATCACCAATATAAAGGTAATGTCTGGGAACAGGCCTGATGGGCAAACAATGGTTGAAGCAGTAACAGAGCAGGAGCAAAATGGTCTAAATCCCTCTAAGATAATTGGAGATACAGCATATACAGATGGGAAATACCGTAAAGAATTAAAAGACAAAGGTACAGAAGTAGTAGCACCCCTCAGAGAGAAAAACACAAGAACGAAATCGATTTATCCCAAAAGAATGTTTAAATACAATGAAAAGGAACAGACACTAACCTGTCCTCAAGGAGTAACTACAAAGGAAAGCTATTATGACAGACAGAAAGGGATAAAGACATTCCACTTTCCCATGAGTAAATGTAATCGATGTCCAGTACAGAGCAAATGCACAAATGCCAGAGAAGGCAGAAGGACGGTTGGCATAAGTGCTGTAAACAAAGAACTGAGGGAGGCTGAAAGATATAATCTTACAGAAGAATTCAAAGAAGACATGAAACTGAGGCCGCCGATAGAAGGGAAGATTTCAGAGCTTACAAGATACCACGGCCTGCGAAGGGCACGATACAGAGGGCTTAGAAAGGTAAGCCTCCAATGCTACTTCACGGCTGCGGCGGTGAATATCAAGAGATGGGTAAAGATAATGCTGGAGGAAATGAAGCCAAAATTAGCTGAAGCAACGGCTGTATAAATAAAACAGATTAAAAGAATGAATACATACATCGGAAAAGACTGCTATTGTGGAATTTGACGAATCAGAAAGAACTGATTTTAATTTTGGATTTCAAGGAACATAATTCCTCAGTCAAAAACTGGGTTTTCAGACGGTATCATGTCTGGAACAGTCCATTGAGATGGATTGATCCATTTGGTTTCTTTGGAAGCAGTTATGGATTGGTGGAATTGGGCAAATATGGCCCTACATCTTCAGAGTTTATGAAGGAGAGGAATATAAAGCCTCTTGCTCCTGTGCTAATGCACACCGTTCCATTTACTGTAGGGCTTTTAGTTACAGCTTATACCGAGAATCAAAACTATGCGGATTAGCCTGTTGAGGGCTGTCTTTTCTTTCTCCTGGAGCTGGAAGTACCTTGCTAATCTTTGTGGAATGATTTCTGAATCGGCGGATTTGGGCAATATCTGAGAGGGACCCAAATTTTCGAAAATAACAGAATACAGAAGATGATTATTCTTCTTCATCAAATATCTGATTGGGCAACATATGTCTGATTATTCTACCCTCTACCATGTATATTACCATCTCTGCCACATTAGTTGCATGATCACCTATCCGTTCCAGATACTTGGAAACATAGCTTATCTTCATGGCCCTGTAGACAGTACTGGGATCCTGTGTCATTATGAACATCAGCTCCTCAAGAACCATCTGATTGAGGTCGTCCACCTCATCATCCCTCATTATCACATCCATGGCAAGGTGCTTATCCTCATTAACAAAGGCATCTATGGCATCCCTCACCATACCCTGGGCAACCTCACGCATCCTTGGTATATCAATGTATGGTTTAAGAAGGGGCTCCTTGTTCAGCTCCAGTGCCCTCTCAGCTATATTTACAGCATTGTCAGCAATTCTTTCAAGGTCAGTGGTTATTTTCATGGCAGTGGTAATAAATCTCAGATCCTTTCCCATGGGCTGCTTCAGGGCAAGGAGTCTTATACATTCCTCATCAATCCTGACATCATAGGTGTTTATTACATGATCATCCTCTATAACCTTTCTTGCAAGCTCAGAGTCCCTCTCTGTAAGGGATCTGACAGAGTTCTTTATGGAGAGTTCCACAAGACCTGCCATCCGTACAAGCATCTCCTTTAGATGTTCCAGTTCTTCTGCTCTTACCGGCATTATCCAAACCTCCCTGTTATATAATCCTCAGTGAGTTTCTGAGAGGGACTTGTAAATATCTTATCAGTTCTGTCGAATTCTATCAACTCACCGAGCATCAAAAAACCTGTCCAGTCTGATATTCGGGCTGCCTGCTGCATATTGTGGGTAACGATTATGATGGTCACCTCCTCTTTCAACTGAACAGCAAGCTCCTCGATCTTTGCCGTAGATATAGGATCAAGGGCAGAGGTGGGTTCATCAAAAAGGAGTACCTCGGGCTCTACTGCCAGTGCCCTCGCAATAACAAGACGCTGCTGCTGCCCCCCGGACAGTGCATAGGCAGATTCATTGAGCTTGTCCTTTACCTCATCCCAGAGTGCTGCATGCCTCAGTGCCCTTTCCACCCGCTCAGAAAGCTCTGAACGCTTCTTTATACCCCTCAGCTTGAGTCCATAGGCAATATTGTCAAATATGCTCATTGGAAAGGGAGTGGGTTTCTGGAAGACCATGCCAATACGGCTTCTCAGGTCAATGAGGTCTATATCATCACCAAGGATGTTTTTCTCCTTAAAAATAATCTCACCAGTATAACGATTACCCGGATAAAGGTCATGCATACGGTTGAAACATCTCAGAAGCGTGGTCTTACCACAGCCTGATGGACCAATCAGTGCAGTTACCATGTGTTTGTAAACAGGCAGGTTAATATTTTTCAGTGCATGAACCTGTCCATAGTAAAAATTCAGTTCCTTGACCTCGATCTCTTTTTCTTCCATCTATTTGCCAAACCTCCATCTCAATAATAGCCTTCCGAGCACAGTGATAAAGAGTATAAAGACAGTGATCACCAGTGATGCAGCCCACGCCTGTGCATGCCAGCTATCATAAGGACCCATGGCGTATTGAAATATGGTAACCGTAAGCGATGCAACAGGCTCGTTCATATTCCATGAAAAAAAGGAGTTGTTAAAGGATGTAAAAAGCAGTGGTGCTGTCTCACCTGCCACCCTTGCAATGGAAAGAAGTATACCTGTCAGAATCCCTGTGGCAGCACCCCGGTAGACCACCTGGATAATCACCTTGTAGTAGGGTGCACCAAGTGCAAAGGCAGCCTCTCTTAATGTCCATGGAACCATACTCAGCATGTCCTCTGTGGTTCTGAGCACAACGGGTATCATAATGATTGCAAGTGCCACAGCCCCTGCCCAGCCATTGAAATGTCCCAGGGGCTTTACCATAATGGCATAGACAAAGGTGCCCACCACAATGGAGGGCACACTCACCATTATATCAGAAACAATGCTTATCAGACGGCTTATTCTTCTACCCCTTGCATACTCGGCAAGAAAGGTTCCACCAAGCACACCCAGGGGAACACCTATCAGGGTAGCCATGCCTGTTATAAGAAGCTGGCCCACAAAGGCATTTCTCAGACCACCTCCTTCAATGCCTGGAGGAGCAGGATCTTTGAGGAAGAGATCAATACTCAGGCCCCTGATGCCATGTACAAGTACATCACCTAAGATGAAGACAAGCCAGAACAGACCACTCAGTGCAGCAAGGCTGCTCAGCGTAAGTGCTGCAAGGTTTTTAATCCTCCGTTTCTTTTCTATGTTCATCTGGAGTATCTCCTTTCTGCCCTCAAGAGAAAGAACTTTGCAATAGCCAGTGTTATGAAACTCATAACAAAGAGTATAAGGGCAAGGTAGTAGAGGGAGGAAAGATAGAGGTCTGTATCTGCCTCTGTAAATTCATTGGCAAGGCTCACTGTGATGGTGGCTGCTGCATCAAACAGAGATGTTGTTATTTGATGGTTGTTGCCAAGCACAAAGGCCACTGCCATTGTCTCACCCAGTGCCCTTCCAAGGGAAAGCACCACACCACCAAAGACACCTAATTTTGAATAGGGTAACACCACATCCTTTACTACCTCCCATTTTGTTGCGCCCACTGCATAGGCAGACTCCTTCACAATCGGAGGTGTAAGGTTGAATGAGTCTCTTGCAACACTGGCTGTAAAGGGAATGATCATAATACTGAGAATTACGCTTGCTGTAAGAAGGTCTATGCCCATTGGGGTCCCCTCAAAGAGTATTCCCAGGCCTGGCACCCTGCCAAGGGTTGACTGCAGAAAGGGCTCGATATACATCTCCATAATAGGTGCAAGGGTAAAAAGCCCCCACATTCCATAGATTATGCTTGGTATGGCAGCAAGCAGTTCAATGGCCACACCAATGGGTCCTTTCAGAAAGCCTGGAGCAATCTCTGTGATGAATACTGCTATCCCCAGTGCCACAGGTATGGCAAACAGAAGGGAAAGCGCCGTGGTTACAGCCGTGCCATAAAGGGTGGTTGCTGCACCAAAGACCTCTGCTACAGGGTCCCAATCAATGGTGGTTATAAACTTAAATACGCCGAAGCTTTCTATGGCAAGTTTTGACTCTGATAGGAGGGCATAAAAAATCCCCCCTATCAGCACAACCACTGACAGGGAGGCTATTCCTGTTAATGTTCCGAATAAAAAATCTACGGGATTTTTCTTTAAACCCTTGGTCATTAAGCTCCTTCGAAACTATTCACTCAATACCCATCACTCTTAATACAGTCCTTTCCCCTTCCAGTACTGTCTTATCCTTTCTTTCAGACTATCTGGTAGTGGTACATAGACAAGCCTCTTCGCTGTCTCATCACCATTACGAAAGGCCCAGTCAAAGAACTTTACTGTCTTTATGTTTGACTCCTTCTGATCTCTTGCAAGGAGTATAAATGTGGCTCCTGAAATGGGCCAGGCATCTGCCCCGGGTGCATCCGTCAACCATAGATAAAAATGTTTTCCAGGATCAAACTCACCTGATGCACCAGCTGCCTGAAATGCCTTAAAGCTTGGCTCAACAAATTTACCTGCCCTGTTCTTGAGAAGTACATAGGTGAGCTTGTTCTGCTTTGCATAGGCAAACTCCACATAACCGATGGAGTATCTCTTTCTCTTTACATAGTTCGCAACTCCTTCATTACCCTTGCCACCTATACCCACAGGCCACTTTACTGCCTTGCCTGCTCCTACACTGCTCTTCCATTCAGGACATACCTCTGCAAGATATGTGGTAAAGATAGCTGTCGTACCTGAGCCATCGGAACGATGTACCACTGTGATCTTCTTATCAGGCAGCTTAAGTGCAGGATTTAATGCCCTGAGCTTGTCATCTGACCATTTGATTATCTTCCCAAGAAATATACCACAGAGTGCCTCTGCGTCAAGCCGCAGTTGCCCGGACTTCACTCCCTTTACATTTATAACTGGAACCACTCCCCCTATTACTGCTGGAAACTGATAAAGCCTGTGCTTCTCAAGGTTTTCAGGTTTTACAGGTGCATCAGAGGCTCCAAAGTCCACTGTTCGATTTATAATCTGCCTTACACCTCCTCCAGAACCTATGGACTGGTAGTTAAGTCTTATGCCTGTCTCTTTCTGGTACTGCCATGCCCATGCAGCATAAACAGGATAGGGGAATGTTGCTCCTGCTCCGTTTATGGTCTCTGCAGCAGTACCCACTCCCATAAGCATGGGGAGAACTGCCAGTACTATAAATATGGCCAATCTGAATCTCTTCATTGAAACCTCCTTGTTAATTTTAGTATGTCCTCTGTTACAGAAGTGTTAAAAAAATGTTACATTGATGTTACATCCATTGCTGTATCATGCTCTTTCACCTATCACCTCCTTTTTATTAATATTGTAGACAGGACATTTCTCAGGATTACCCTTACAGAAATACTCGCTGTAAAGTGAGGTAATGGGTAGCCCCTTTTTGCATCTGCCGAATCCGGGAAGATAATATCTGCACATCATCCTATCTTTTCCTCCTGACTCTTTCATTACGAAAACTGCCAGAATGCCCTGACCTCTGGTCGGGACCTTCACTGGGTATAGATTAAACAGAAACAGGTTACATGGATATTAAGGATATATTAAACTTCTGTTACGGTGATAAGAATATAATTTGAAAAAAGTAGTTGCAAAGCTTTATAATTTAGCCATAACATTATCAAGCAAGGCCTGCTATTATGAGATTGTTTCCGAAAAAACTGGATTTTTTTGAGATATTCCATAGTGCGTCTCAAAACCTGATTAAGGCCTCTGAGCAGCTTGTCGAACTCTTTACAAAGTTTGACAACATCGAACAGAGGGTGAAGGCCATCCATGATCTTGAGCACGAAGGTGACCTTCTTACTCACGAGGCAATCAGGATGTTGAACCAGACCTTCCTTACACCAATCGACCGTGAGGACATCCACGCCCTTGTTTCCAGACTTGATGATGTACTTGATCTGATCTGGGCATCAGCAGACAGGGTATATCTTTTCAAGGTAAGCGAGAAAGTAGAAGGCGTGGAACAACTGGCCACTTCTCTGATGGAACATACAAAAACAATTGATCGTGCTATTGAAGAATTAAAGAAGAAACGATACTCCTTTGTTCAGGACCTCTGTATCGAGATAAACAGGCTTGAAAACGAGGCTGACAGGATCTTCAGAAGGGCCATCGGGGATTTATTTGAGAAGGAGAAAGACCCTATCCGGGTTATAAAATGGAAGGAGATCCTTGAACACCTGGAAAACGCAACCGACCGGTGTGAGGATGTTGCAAATATACTGGAAGGTATTGTGCTGAAGCATGTCTGACATAATCCTGCTAACCATCATCCTGGCGATTCTCTTTGATATTAGCAATGGATGGAACGATGCAGCAAACGCCATAGCCACGGTCGTTTCTACCCGTGTACTTTCACCCTTCCAGGCAGTAATGCTTGCCGCCACAATGAATATCCTTGGCGCGCTCTTTTCCACTGCTGTGGCCAAAACCATTGGCAAGGGAATAGTTGATCCTGCCGGCATTACAGAGACTGTGGTTGCCAGTGCGCTAGTAGCTGGATTCCTCTGGAATTCTGCTATGACCGTTATGGGCCTGCCAGTGAGTGCCTCACATGCACTGATAGGAAGCCTCATGGGCTCAGCATTTGCACATGGTGGACTGGGGGTGCTTAATTTCACTGGGCTCAAAAAGATCTTTGCGGCACTGCTCACCTCTCCGATACTGGGCATAATTATTGGATTCCTGTTTATGAAAATCCTTTTGAAACTCTTTGGGCGCTACTCACCAGGCGCAATCAACAAAACCTTTGGAAAATTACAGGTCATTTCCTCCTCTTTCATGGCATTCAGCCATGGGTCAAATGATGCCCAGAAGGTGATGGGAATAATAACCCTTTCTCTGTTCAGTGGTGGATTGATTAAATCCGTAGAGGTGCCACTCTGGGTAATACTCCTCTGTGCCTTTGCAATGGGGTTTGGCACTGCAATAGGGGGCTGGAGGGTGATAAAGACACTGGGTGTACATATGTTGAAGCTTGAACCAGTGCATGGCTTTGCATCAGAAACAGCAGCCACTGTCATTATTCTTGGAGCAAGCCATGTGGGGCTACCTGTAAGCACCACCCATGTGATATCCACATCAATTATGGGGGTTGGCGCTACAAAAAGGCTTTCTGCGGTAAGATGGGGGATTGCGGGTAAGATTCTGCTTGCCTGGGTCTTTACATTGCCTGCCTGTATACTGCTTGCCTATATTGTTGAAAAATTGCTATCACTGATGTTTTAGATCTTACCCCCTGAATATTACCATATCCATTGGTAATGATAAACCGTTAATCTCTGGAAAAAAAGGATATCTTACTATAACGAGAAACTGACAATCCCTGAAATGGGTGGTATGGTGTAGTCTGAACGGTTTTAAATATTGAACAGTATCTTTTTTTCCTCGAAAAATGCCTCTCCATGCCTGATGCCAGAGGCACCACTGTCGCTTCCAATATTTATTCTCACACCCAACTGCTTTGATAGAGAGACCATTTTCATATGATCCCTTACAATACCCTCAAGAACATCCCTGTTTCTGCCACTCAGTGTATTTGCAAAACAGATAAGTGCATAGATTGTTGGTGTCCATGAAACAGTTTTCTCCTTCATCATGTGAAGGGCCTCTTCAGTCATAAAGAATCCATGCTCCACAGAATCAACCCCTGCATTTAATGCCTCAATGATCCTCTCTGCAGCACTCACATGGCAGAATACCTGAAGTCCCTTTTCATGAGCCTCTTCAACTATTATCCGTAACTCCTCCTGAGAAAAACCTCCCTCTGTAACCCTCCCCTCAGTGCTTATGATACCCGAGTTGATTACCTTTATAAAATCAGCACCTCTTCTGTAGAGTTCATTAATATGCCTCTTTATATCACCTCTGTCTTTCACAGGCATTCCAAGGAAAGAACCATATCCACCTTCTCTGAAAAGGGCATAACCACAGGTCTTCAGGGCTATGGAAGTGCTTTCAAGATATCTTCTTAACTGGAAACCAAGACCATCCCTTGAACCCATATCGTAGATCTCTTTGATATTAAATTCAAGAAGGATCTTTGTAAACCGGTCTGTCTCTGAGGCTGTAAGAGGCTGTCCCTCCATAAATAAATGGACATGTCTATCCGTATAGCCACTCTCTCCTAAATTAGTGTCTTCCATCTACCTGTACAATTTTGACAAAAATGCTGCCCTTATACCACTGAACAGCACAGAGTAAAGTTCCCGACAAAAGTCCGGGAAGATTCTATCAGTTTTCGTGACTATTAAGACGACATTATTATATCCACTGATGTCCCCCTGCCAGGCTGGCTATTGATTTTCATATCCCAGCCATGGGCACGCACAAGGTGTTTCACTATGGCAAGGCCAAGCCCAGTGCCACCCAGGTGCCTTGACCTTGAGGGATCGACCCTGAAGAATCTCTCGCCAAGACGAGGGATATACTTTGCAGGTATGCCTATCCCTGTATCCTTAATAGACAAAACACCGTCTTCAAAGCTGACCTCAACCATACCCTTTTCTGTGAATTTAATGGCATTGTCTATGAGATTGGTAAGTATCTGTTCAAGCCTTTCAGGGTCAGCCTGGACTTCCACATCCTCTATTCTGTTGGTAATCTGTATACCCTTTTCTTGTGCTTTGTCTTTGAATGTCTGAACCACTCTTTCTGCTGTTTCTTTAAGATTTATCCTTGCCCTATTTATGGATAGATAGCCCATCTCGATTCTTGAGAGATTCATGATATCACTGATAAGTCTTTCCATCCTTTCCACGTTTGATTTTATGGTCTGGAGGAATCTCAATGTATCATCCCTGTTTTCTATGGCACCCTCAAGTATGGTCTCTGTGTATCCCTTGATAGTTGTAATAGGGGTTTTCAATTCATGGGATACATTGGCAACAAAGTCTCGCCTGACCTCTTCGACTCTTTTCATCTCTGTAATGTCCCTGAATATAAGAACTATTCCACTCCTTGTCCTGTTGGGCACGCCAATAACCTGCAGATACCTGCTGGAAAGGTCATGGTAGAATTCTTTCATTGATAGTTCCCTTTCTTTATATGTTGACTCTATCAGGTCTATCACCTCGGGAACACGAATTATATCTGTAAAAGGTTTGCCCTCTATTTCACTATCAGTAATTTTCAGGAGGTCAATAAAGGCTGTATTAACCAGTATTGTCTTTTTGTCTCTGTCAAGAACAGCCACACCATCAGGCATACTCATTAGTATCGACAGAAGTCTTTCTGACTGAAGATTCCTTTCTTCATCCTTGTTAATACATATCTCTGCAAGTTGATTCAGGCCATTGGCGATTTCCGTCAAGCTGCCACTGCCTCTCAGATAGAGTCTTCTATGAAGGTCACCCTGCTGAAAGGCCTCTACAAGACTCTTGATCTCTCCGATTTTATAATAAACAGAGGCCAGCCATATGGATAATATGAGAACAGTTATAATGGATAAAAACAATATTACACCCATCCTCTACCTTTCCTTGAAGTAATAACCAATTCCCCTCTTTGTCTTTATAAATCGAGGCTTGGAAGGGTCATCCTCTATCTTTTCCCTTATGCGTCTTATGTAGACATCAACAGTGCGGGGCTCAACAAACACATCATCACCCCAGACAGCATCAAGCAGGAAATCTCTGTTATACACCCTTCCTGGATGCTCAGCAAGATACTGAAGCAGTTTGAACTCCCTTGCACTTAGCTCTATGGGGCTTCCTGCCTTTGTTACAGAAAACCTATCAAGATCGATAACAAGATCATCCACCTCTATCCTTGAAGTCTTCACATCCGAATGGGTTTCTTTAGTTCTTCTCAGTACAGCCTTTACCCTTGCCACCACCTCACGGACACTGAATGGTTTTGTTACATAGTCATCAGCACCTATTTCGAGACCGAGCACCCTGTCCAGTTCTTCATCTTTTGCAGTGAGCATGATTATAGGGAGGGTTTTAAGCTGTGGGTCCTCTCTTATGAGCCTGCATAATTGAATACCATCAATCTCTGGTAGCATCAGATCAAGAATCATGAGGTCAAAGGCATGGTTTTTCAGCCTTTTCAATGCAGCTGCCCCATCCTGCAGGGATTCCGCATAAAACCCCTCCTTCGTCAGGTTATATTCCAGGAGTTTGCATATATCAATCTCGTCATCAACAATGAGGATCTGTTTTTTATTGGACATTTTTTATTTTAACATATGTATCTAAAAGGCAGTGAGTAACAATCTATTACTCACTGCCCTTTTCTGAAAATCTCCATGGTTCAGTTGAAATATCAGGATACCTCTACCTTTATCTCCTTTGGCTTTGCCTCCTCCTTCTTTGGAAGCACAATCTCCAGTATTCCGTTCTTATAGGTTGCCTTTGCCTTTTCACTGTCCACCTCAACAGGAAGTGGAATGGTTCTGGAGAAGGTTCCATACCTTATCTCAGCAGCATAATAGTCTTCCTCCTTAATCTCCTCTTCCTTCTTAAGCTCACCTTTTATAGTAAGGGCATTTTCCGTAATGGTCAGGTCTATGTCTTTTTTATCAACCCCTGGTATCTCCACCTTCAGCACTATCTCATTCTTTCTATCATACAGTTCAATATTTGGCACTATCACTCCCTCCATCGAGGGCCTGCCCCACCAGCGTCTTCTCCTTGCTGGTTCAAAGAACTCCTCAAAGAGCCTTTCCATTTCCCTTCTCATCTCGTCAATCTCCTTCATTGGTGACCATCTTACGATTGACATAGGTGGACACCTCCTGTCTTAATATATTTTACAGGCCAAAGGCCGTCTCTTTTCAGTAAACACCACACACCTATAGCACTACCCCCCTGCAGCTATGCCACCATTTCTGCCTGTATGGTCTTATCAAACACCATCCTGCCGTCCCTGTAGTCAACCTCCACGATATCACCCTCTTCAAATTTCCCCTCAAGGATGAGTTTTGCCAGGGGGTTGAGTACCTCCTTCTGTATGACCCTCTTGAGGGGTCTTGCACCATAGATGGGATCATAACCAGCCTCTGCAAGATGCTCTTTCGCAGCATCGGTAAGCACTATGTCTATCTTCTTCTCCTTCAGATATTTCTTCATCCTGTTGATCTGGATCTCCACTATATCCTTCAGTAATTCCTTGTTCAGTGGATTGAATATTATTATCTCATCCACCCTGTTCAGGAACTCGGGACGGAAGAACTTCTTCAGATCTTCCATGATGAGTTCCTTTAGTTCCATGTTGTCAGTACCACTCCAGTGCGTATCTGGCGCCTTTTCTCTCTTTTCCAGCATCTCCTGGATGTGGATACTGCCTATATTGGATGTCATGATAACCACCGTGTTTCGGAAGTCCACTGTCCTGCCCTTGCCATCTGTAAGACGACCATCGTCAAGTAGTTGAAGCAGTACGTTGAACACCTCGGGATGTGCCTTTTCAATCTCGTCAAAGAGCACCACTGAATAGGGTCTTCTCCTAACTGCCTCTGTCAACTGTCCTCCTTCTTCATAACCCACATAACCAGGCGGCGCACCTATGAGTCTGGAGACAGTGTGCCTTTCCTGGTACTCTGACATATCTATTCTTATCAATGCATTTTCATCATCAAAGAGAAACTCTGCCAGTGCCTTTGCAAGTTCTGTTTTGCCCACACCTGTGGGACCAAGAAAGATGAAGGATCCAATAGGCCTGTTGGGATCCTGGATGCCTGCCCTTGCCCTTCTTACAGCATCAGATACAGCAACAATAGCCTCATCCTGACCAACTACCCTCATCTTAAGCCTTTCTTCCATACGCAAAAGCTTCTGGGTCTCACCCTCAAGCATCTTGCTTACAGGAATGCCTGTCCACTTGGATACCACAAGGGCAATATCCTCTTCATCAACCTCTTCTTTCAGCATCCTGCGGCGGTGTTTAAAGTCCTCCAGTTTTTTGTTAGCCTCTTCAAGCTGTTTCTGAAGTTCCACCATACGACCATACTTAAGTTCTGCTGCCCTTGTGAGATCACCCTCACGGGTTGCCTTTTCAGCCTCAAGGCGTGTCTCTTCAATCTGCTCTTTCAGTTGTCTTATATTCTGGATGATCTCCTTTTCCGCAAGCCACTGGGCCCTGAGTGCCCCCCGCTTTTCCTCAAGCTCAGCAATCTCTTTCTGTAGTTTTTCCAGCTTCTCCTTGGCATCCCTGGAGTCATCCTTCATAACAGCCTGCTTTTCAATCTCCAGTTGTCTGAGCCTTCTCTCAATCTCGTCAAGCTCCACTGGCATACTGTCAATCTCCATTCTCAGCCTTGCCGCAGCCTCGTCTATCAGATCTATTGCCTTATCAGGCAGGAACCTGTCCGTAATGTATCTGTTTGAAAGCACAGCAGCAGCAACAAGGGCAGAGTCCTTTATCTTTACACCGTGATGAACCTCGTATCTCTCTTTAAGCCCCCTCAGAATGGAGATGGTATCCTCCACAGAAGGCTCACCTACATATACAGGCTGAAACCTTCTTTCCAGTGCAGGGTCCTTCTCTATATACTTCCTGTATTCATCCACAGTGGTAGCACCAATGCAACGTAGTTCCCCTCTTGCAAGTGCAGGCTTCAGCATATTGGATGCATCTATTGCACCTTCTGCTGCACCAGCTCCAACAAGGGTATGCAGCTCATCAATGAAGAGTATAATTCTCCCCTCTGCCTGTTCAATCTCCTTGAGTATTGCCTTAAGTCTTTCCTCAAACTCACCCCTGAATTTTGAGCCTGCCACAAGGGCACCCATGTCAAGGGCAATCACCTTCTTGTCCTTAAGGGGTTCAGGTACATCACCAGCCACGATTCTCTGTGCAAGCCCTTCAACAATAGCAGTCTTACCAACTCCTGGATCACCAATCAGCACAGGGTTGTTCTTGGTTCTCCTTGCAAGCACCTGCATAACTCTCCTGATCTCCTCATCCCTTCCAATAACAGGGTCAAGCTTACCCTTACTGGCAAGCTCAGTAAGGTCACGGGCATATCGTTTAAGTGCCTGATACTTGTCCTCTGGATTCGGATCTGTTACTCGCTGGGAGCCTCGAATCTGTGTCATCACCTCAAGCACCCTCTGTTCAGTAAGATTGTAACGATTAAGGATATCTGCAGCAGGTCCACCCTCTCTGATGATTCCCAGGAGCAGATGTTCAGTACTCATGTACTCATCCTTGAGATGCTGTGCCTGTGACCATGCCTCTTCAAACACCCTTTTCAGGCGTGGAGACACATAGATCTGACCAAGTGGTGTTGCACCCATCACCTTTGGAAAACGGGCAATCTCCTGTTCGATATCTCTCTTCAGGAGATTATGATCAACTCCCATATTCTGCATTATCTGCACAGGCACACCCTCATCATCACTTAACAGTGCCAGGAGCAGATGTTCAGGCTGAAGCTCCTGGTTCCCCTTTGATTCTGCAATCCTCTGGGCCTCCTGCAGGGCCTCCTGGGATTTCATTGTTAATTTATCCATTCTCATGGCTTAATACCTCCTTATTTTGGTATATTGGTTATACTGGTTATTGGTATAACCGTTTCCTTTTATCGATCTTCAATGCTTGTTAGTTTAATATTTAAAAGACTTATTCAACTGAGCACTATTCAGACAATATCTCCTTTATCCGCTTCTGAAACTGTCTTCTCAGGTCATCCTCAAGACACTGCATCATCATATCCATCTCCCGTTGTAGCGCTATCATTCGATCCCTCATCCTGAGAATGATATCAACACCTGCCTTGTTAACACCAAGGTCTCGGCTCAACTCCAGTATCAGTGAGAGTCTTTCTATATCCTCCCTTGAGTACAGTCTCTGATTATTCACCCTCTTTGGCTTTATAAGCCCTTCTCGCTCATACAGTCTCAGTGTCTGAGGATGAACACCCAGCATCTCAGATACAACGCTGATCATATAAACTGGCCTTGTCCTGTCTTCTACCATCTTCTGCTCACCAGCCTTTCCCTTGGATTTTCTCGATAAAGTTCCTCCATCTTGCTGATAAGTGCCCTGCCTTTGCTGTCAAGCTCTTTTGGAATAACAATCTTTACTATTACATACTGGTCTCCCCTTCCTTTACCCTTTGGTGAAGGGAATCCCTTACCTTTCAGCTTGAATTTCTGACCTCCCTGGGTACCAGGTGGCAGGGTCATCTTTGTAAGCCCATCAAGTGTGGGCACCTCTATCTTGGCTCCAAGTGCTGCCTCAGGTACAGTAACAGGTACCTCAACATAGACATCACTGCCATCCCGTCTGAAGAAGGGATGAGGCAACACTTCTATCTCAATATAAAGATCTCCAGCAGGCCCACCATTTCTGCCTGCCTCGCCCATCCCCGAAAGCTTCACCCTGGAACCAGTGTCAACACCGGACGGAATCTTGACCTTCACTGTCTCTGTTTTAAGAAGGGTGCCGCTTCCGCGACATTCTGTACACAGCCTCACTGCACGTCTGCCAGAACCTCCACATTCAGGACAGGTCTGGGTAATACTGAAAAAGCCCTTTCTTGTACCCACCTTTCCTGTACCACCACAACGGCTGCATCTGTCATAGCTCTCTGCACCACGTCCACCGCAACGGGGACATGTAATATGTCTGCTTACATTTATTGGTCTCGTAACTCCTGAGAATGCCTCCTCCATGGTAAGGGTCATTCTCATAACAAGGTCAGCACCCTTAAGGGGGGCTTCTGTGAAAGTGGTTCTCTCACCGAAGAGGTCAGAGAAGAAATCTCCAAAACCACCAAAATCAAAATTAGATGCGAAATCAAAATCCTTGAAGCCCTCGAAGCCTTCATATCCTGATGTGAATGCCTCATGACCCAGTCTGTCATATTCAGCCCTTTTCTTGGGGTCACCAAGCACATCATATGCCTCATTTATCTCCTTGAACCGCTGCTCTGCCTCTTTGTTTCCAGGGTTGAGATCAGGATGGTATTTCCTTGCAAGACGCCTGTATGCCTTTTTTATCTCATCCTGCGAAGCATTTTTACTTACACCAAGTATCTCATAATAATCCTTTGTTGTGGAAGCCATTGGAACCCTCCATGTTCTAACTTCTTATTACTGTCTATATTATAAAACTTGATAAAGATTTTGTCAAGTGTTTTTATAATTACCATATTAAGTTAAGAATTTCAAAAACTTCAGTATCGGGCTTGACTTTTTATATTAATATATGTTTATATATTAATATGAAA
>JALUSH010000036.1 GCA_027016675.1 Thermodesulfovibrio sp. | reverse complement strand
CGATAAGGGGTATTAATTTTTCGTCTCAACTGACACCCCAGAAAGTCGGGAGACTTTCTGGAGACCCTCATTCTTGAGGTACATCCTGTACGTCTCCGAGGGAATTTTGCGATTTGCCATGGATGGCAAATCGCAAAATTAAAATCCGCTAAAAATTAATAACCCTATCCGTTAAACAGTTTTTGTACTTTTGCCGGATACTACTGAATATAATTCTCAAAACAAAGAAAGGCAGGAGATTACATCCTGCCTTTCTAATATAATACTTTCTGGCAAAATTTTTCTATTAGAAGAAGCTCTTCTGACTGATGAGAATACCAAGTGAAACAAGCAGAGCATAGATACAGAGAGACTCGATCATTGCAAGACCTATGATAAGGATGGTCATGATCTTACCTGAGGCACCTGGGTTTCTGGCAGTACCTTCACAGGCCTTGCTAAGACCAATCCCCTGTCCGATACCAGTTCCGAGGGCAGCCAGTCCGATGCCGATTGCAGCACCGAATACAGCCATTGTGGTTGCCACAGAGCCTGCACCAGCACCAGCCTCCTCAGCAAAGGCAAAGGGAGCAATAAGCGCTACAATGACAATAGCTAAGAGAGCAACTGCAATTCTTTTCCTCATTAAAGCACTCCTCCTTTCTTAAAAAAACTTATTTAATGTGCCTCTTCTACGGCACCTGCAAGATACATAACACTGAGAAGTACAAAGACGAAGGCCTGCACCAGTCCTACAAGTACTCCCAGACCAAGAACAAGTACAGGTAAACCAATAGGTGCAAGTATTGCTAACACACCAAGCAGTATATGCTTTGACATCATGTTTCCAAATAGCCTTACTGAGAGCGTAACAGGTCGTGCAAGATGACCTATAACCTCCACAAAGAGCATTATAAGCATGAGGGGAAGTGCATATATTTTACGGATTGGACCAAGAAAATGGTTTATATACTTGAATCCATGTACTCTTATCCCATAGTAATGAGTGGCAAAAAAGACGGGCACCGCACAGGAGGCAGTGGTATTGATATTTGCTGTAGGAGAGTCAAACCCTGGTATCAAACCCATGTAATTACAAAGCAGTATATAAACTCCAAGGGTACCTATCAATGGAAAATGTGCCCTTGCCCAGCGATGTCCTATTACATCCTCACAGAGATTGTATAAAGCCTCTACAACAGTTTCAATAAAGTTCTGAATACCGGTTGGAACAAGCTTCATGGATTTTCTGACCATTAGAGATACAACAATGAGTATTAACATTGCTAACCAAGAATATGCTACAAAGTGAGGCACACCAGGGATGTTTATTAGATATCCACCTTCTTCCACACTTTACCTCCTTAGTAGTTAGGATAAAAATCGTAATTATGATACTGATATAGTCTGGAATTGTCAAGGGTTTATGATTTTAATTTTTTTATAGGTATATAAGTACTAAAATCAGACTATGAACAGGTCCATCTGGAGGAGATGCTCTCCAGGGAAGCTTATAGGATAGTTGTTAGTAAAACAGGCATAACAATAATCATCAGGGTTGGGAACAGCCCTCTGGAGCCCCTCAATAGAGAGATAGGCCAGGGAGTCTGCTGTTATGTATCTTTTTATTTCATCCACCATATGAGATGAGGCTATCAGTTCTCTTCTTGTGGGAGTATCTATGCCATAGAAACAGGGGCCTATTGTCTTGGGTGAGCTTATTCTCATATGAACCTCACGGGCTCCCCCCAGTTCCTTGATCATCTTAACAATCTTTTTGCTGGTAGTGCCTCTTACAATTGAATCATCCACCACAACAACCCTTCTGTTATTCAATATCTCTCTTACAGGGTTCAGTTTGAGCTTGACTCCAAAATGTCTTATAGTCTGTTTTGGTTCGATAAAGGTACGGCCCACATAATGGTTTCTTATCAATCCAAGGTCAAAAGGGATTCCAGAGTGCTCTGAATAGCCGATTGCAGCAGGCATTCCACTGTCAGGCACAGGTATTACCACATCAGCGTCCACAGGTGCTTCCTCTGCCAGTATCCTTCCCAGGCTTTTTCTTATATTGTTTACATTTTTACCGCCGAATATATAACTGTCAGGCCGTGCAAAATAGATAAATTCGAAAATACAGTGTGCCCTATGGGGTGAATGTACAGCCCTTATAGACTCAAGACCATTGTCATTAATAACAAGCATCTCACCAGGTTCGATATCCCTGATATACTCTGCACCAATCAGATCAAAGGCACATGTCTCAGATGAAACAATATAGGCTCCATCAAACCGTCCCAGTGACAGTGGCCTTACGCCAAAGGGATCACGTATTGCAATAAGTTCTTTTTCCCTGAGAATAAGAAGACTATAAGCTCCTGAAATTTCCTGAAGGGTCTGAATTAACCTTTCCTTCAGGCTTGAGCCTCTTGCATGAGCGGTGAGATGTATGATTACCTCGGTGTCTGCATTGGATTGAAATATTGCACCTTCCTCTTCAAGTCTCTGTCTTAATTCATCAGCATTAACAAGATTTCCATTATGTGCTACTGCTATATTGCCAAGAGAAAAGTTGGCAACAAGGGGTTGAACATTCTTCAGTGAACTGCTTCCTGCCGTGGAGTATCGGTTATGCCCTATTGCAATATACCCGGGGAGCCTCTTAAGTCTTTTATCTGTAAAGATATCAGCAACAAGCCCCATGGACTTTTCAATATATATCTGTTTTCCATCAGAAGAACATATACCAGCCCCCTCCTGTCCTCTGTGCTGTAATGCGTGTAATCCAAGGTAGGTTATATTGGCAGCTTCTGGATGCCCATAAATGCCAAATATCCCACAGTATTCCCTGATTCGATGAAGATATCTATTTACCTGCTGCTTTCCCAAGTTGTTTCACAATAGACTTTGTAGATTTATTTCCATTTTAACATTTTCCTTCTTTCAATTTCATCTGGGTATCAGCTTTTTTGCTGAGTTTGTTAAAATATATGATGATGAAAAGGATTTACCTTGTTATTGCAATTTCTTTATCCATTATTATTTCAAGCACCAGGGCATTTTCCCTGCCTCAGTATCCTGAGCTTTACAGCATGCTTGTGGACATTAAAGGTTGGAAGGCTGATGCACCTGCTGGCTCCTATTTGAGCGGTTCCATGGGCGAGATGGTAAGGGTTGAAAGACATTATAAAAAAGATGGAAAACGATTGGATATAATGATTATTGGTGGTGCTCCTGCTGATTCAATATGGATGCCCTTTCAGATGGATATGGCTTATGAGGGTGAAGAGGCATTTCTTAAAACCACCATATTGAAAGGCTTCAAGACAGGCGTCAGTCATAACAGGAAGGATTCCACAGGCTCAGTTGTTGTTCTTGTTAAAGAGATCACTGAGGGGTCAGGTGTTGTATTTGTCCTTGATTATGTAAACATGGATTTTAACGAAGCCTTGAAGGTAGTTGAGTTATTTCCATTGAATAAGATAAAAAGCAGATTTGAGTAAAGCCATCCTCCAATGAAAAACACTAAAGAGATTCTGTATTCAATCTATCAATGTCTCTATGACCGTTACGGTCCTCAGCTCTGGTGGCCAGCAGAGGACCCCTTTGAGGTTATGGTTGGCGCTATCCTGACCCAGAATACAAACTGGAAGAATGTAGAAAGGGCAATAAACAACCTGAAAGAGGCAAACCTGTTGGATCCATATAAAATACAGAAGATGAAGAGCCAGAAACTTGCCAGTTTAATAAGACCTGCAGGTTATTTTAATGTCAAGGCAGGGCGCTTAAAGGCCTTTGTGCAGTATTTTATAAGTCACTACTCAGCCAGTGTAGAAGCGATGAAAGGAGAGAAGACAGAGGTGTTGAGGGAAAATCTATTGAATGTGAAGGGCATAGGGCCTGAAACAGCTGATTCCATACTGCTGTATGCGCTTGAACATCCTGTATTTGTGATCGATGCATATACAAAAAGGATCCTTTCCCGTCATAAGATACTGGATGGCTCTCATAATTATGAAGCCTATCAGCAACTCTTCCACGAATCCCTTCCCCTGGATACAGAGCTTTTTAATGAATATCATGCCCTGATTGTAAGGGTAGGCAAAGAGCACTGCAGGACAAAGCAGGTATGTAATGGCTGTCCTCTATCGATTTTTCTTCCTTAGCCATTCCACTATCACATATCCACCACAGGGAGGTGTGCCTTCTCCTTCCCGATATCCGCATCCATCTTCTAAAAAGTCACATTTTGAACAGATGTTTTCTTTTATCCATCTGTCTTCATCAAAAGCAGGGGCCTGATTTTCAGGAGTATCCATAATTTCCTGCTCTTTGCACTCAGACACAAGATACCTGTATGTGCCACAGTAGAGTGTCTCCTTTCCCTCTTTATGAAAGGCACAGAATCTTTTACATATTAGCTCGATGTACTGTTCTTCCTTTTTCATATAATCTGAACCTCCTTTAAAAATCCATAACACCAGCTCTTTTGCTGGCAAGGACTTGACAATATTTTAAACAAATGAGTAATTTATATTAAAGAGTGGGGCTGTAGCTCAGTTGGGAGAGCGCGTGAATGGCATTCACGAGGTCGGCGGTTCGATCCCGCTCAGCTCCACCATATACCCCTATCAAGTTGGATTCTATTTTCCCCTCAATATCGATGCAGGCCTCTCTGTTTTCCAGATTGGTATGTTGTGCTATTAAATCGAAATGTGTATCTATATGAACAAGCATGGCCTTATATGTAATTGCAAAGGCAGCGTAAAGCTTAAGAAGTCAGAAAGGAACATGTGAAAGGTTTATGGGGTTTTGTTACCGCCAGATTTGATATAATGGAGAGTATTTCACTCAGGAGTGATGAATGTGTGAATTTTGCACAAAACATGGTGAAGGAAAGAAATGGTATGAAAATATCACCAACTACACAGAGGACCTCTTTCGTCAGGTAAACTCAGAGGAAAACCTGAAGTCATACCTGAAGGGTTTTTATTGCTCCCTCAAGTTTGATGTTGAGAGGGGCTACAGGTGGAAGAAGCGGTTCCCCCGTATTTACAGGCTCATTGCCTATCCCCTTGTCACCAGGCACCAGAAGAAGACCCACTTCGGACAGATCCTTCCCATAGAGGATGTGGAGAGGATACTTGACAGTACAGCCACAATTGTCCGGCTTCCCTGTATCTGCAGGAAGGTTACAACAGGGAAGGAGAAGAGATACTGTTTCGGCATTGGCATGGACCTCACACCCATAATGAAGGATGTTCCTGATTTCAGTGACTTTGAGAGGCTCTCAAGGGAGGAGGCCAGGAAGTTCATAAGACACCTTGACACCGAGGGCAACACCCATAGTGTATGGACATTCAACACACCCTTCATAGGAGCACTCTGTAACTGTGACAGAGACTGTATGGCATGGAGATTCCAGTTGAAGATGGACATGGGCAGGGTCATGTGGAAGGGGGAGTATGTTGCAGAGATTGATCCGGCCAGATGTAGTGGCTGCAGGGAGTGTTTAAGAAGATGCTATTTCAGGGCTATCAATTATGACAGGCGTAATGAGAAGTGCGCTGTCAATCTTATGAACTGTTATGGCTGTGGCATCTGCAGGCCGGTCTGTAGTGAGGATGCAATAACCCTCCAAGACCGGACAGCCATCCCAGACACGGCAGACCTGTGGTGAATTATTAAAAAAGAAGCTCTTTGCATACAACAAGAAGCTTACCAGGCTTTCCCATATTTTCAAAAACCGCCTTCTTTCCTGTAATTGGTGAGTCTGTAGAATAGAAAGCTCAGTTATAATTAATAAATTTACACCTCCAATCCGCCTCAAATTAATCTAATATGCTTGATTTCAGTGATTTGGCAGCAGGCAGATGCTGGTCTTTTTTCTGTAGAACTCAAAAGGACAAGATTCAAGATGCGAACTCTGTGTTGGTTAGTTTTCTTTAAATATTGCGATATACTCTTCATATCTAAACAACCTGTTACGCTTCTGGCCTGTGTATTCTCTGAGG